>SOJN01000147.1 GCA_004376575.1 candidate division TA06 bacterium
CACCGTAAGCTCGCATCAGCGTCGCCTGATAGAGAGGGCTATCGCCAGAATCCTGCATCGCATTGGCCGTGCTCACGCTGAGGAGAGCAAATGCGGCTGCCAGGGCCACGAGGAATGGCATGGGCTTGCTTGTGTGTTTCATCCGTTTTCACCTCCTTTCATATTGGGATACACAAAGCCCTATGATGGGCTTGTGGCATGCTGACAATGCAAGACAGAGAATAGAGATAATGCTCGCTTGCTTCAGTTAGTGCTCCAATTCTCACCGAGGGTGGGTGCACGCGTTGTAACGATTCGTCGCAATAGTCGTGCCCCACGATGTTGATTGGCGGCACATACTTAACTGCAACAACCAAAGAGACTTAGCTCAGTTCGGTTCCTGCTGGACTTCGGCCGAGGTGGGGCATTTCTCCACTTTTCGGACCCATGTCGGGCAAGAATTCCCCACGAAGTGAGGGGGCCTGTGCTGAGCGGCACAGGCCCCTTTGACTTTCCGACTTTCGTCTACCTTATTAGCATCGTCTTCCCCGTAAAGACTCTTCCGTCGGCAACCATCCTGTAGAAGTACACGCCGTTGTTTAAATCTGTCGCGTCCCAGGTTAGAGTGTAAAGGCCGGTTGCCTTTTCTCCATCGACCAGTGTCGTTACCACGCTTCCCGTCACATCGTAGATTCTGAGAGTTACGTGAGTCGCAGCAGGAATCATGAAGCTTATACTTGTTCTGTCCGAGAACGGGTTGGGATAGCTCTGGAACAGAGCAAGCGCCCTCGCCTCAATCCTTGTGCGTGAAGAAAGCGCGGGGCCATCCATCGTCCCACAGTGGAAAGGTGCACACATCTCGTCGTTGTCAGGGTTCTGATCCGGTGTCCAGATCGTCGTCGCACAGATCTCGTGGTCGCCTTCGGGAAGAGGGATAGGCGAGAATTCTACGGACATTGTTTCCCCTGGCCCAAGAGTGTCCTCGATGGTCTTTGTCTCCTGGTCCCCTGATGTCATTATCATGATAAAGACATCGAAGAACGATGCCGGTTCCAGTCCGAAGTTCTTCACATGGACGGTGGGGACGTATGGATTGCATCCAGTCGGACCAGGGGGATCTATCATCGTGACACCCAGGTCATGTGGTACAGGCCAACACCAGCGTTTTGCGAGGCACACGGTCTTGGGAGCGAAGCACCTTGTACGACCAGAACTACCTAAGTCGTGGGTCACCTTACACGTCGTCCACCAAGGAAAGGTGCATTTAGTAGGGTCTTCAGGATAGTAGGTTTTTGCCCTACACTTTGTGTAATTGCTCTCATCGAAGCACTTGGTAGGGGCATCTTTGTTGTGGGTGACTTCGCACTTCGTAAACTTACGCTTCTTCGGGCACTTGGTGCCCTTAACGGGGCAGCGCGTATCATCCGGAGGACATTTGGTGTTACGTGGTTTCTTTGTTGGCTCTGGCTTCCTTCCCAGGAGAAGGTCTTGAAGGTCTTCGCCATGCTCGTTGCTCTCAGGCACGTTGCGAACAGTACGCATTTCAGTGAAGGCCTGATTTAGTGTGTTTTGATAGAGCGGACCGTCACTGGAATCATCAGTTCCTTGAGCGGTTCTCATGGAGAGGAAAGCGACTGCGGCAGCCATAACCACGAGGAGTAGTATTAGCTTACCTGTCCATTTCATATCCTATCACCTCCTTTCATGTTCGGATATGAAAAGCACTGCAATGGGCTCGTGATTTCGTGATAACATGAAAGGAAACAAGATAGGTCTGACTTGCTTCAAGTTCGTTCCCCAATGCAAGCGCTGATGATCCTACTGTAACGTCTTATTGCAAGAATTGTGCCCTGCCAGTCCAATTACCCCCATGGTCATAAGCGACAAAGCTGAAGTGTGTTAGCTCAATGGGGGTCTTTATGGTTTTCGGGATTCCTGGGGCAATTCTCCACTTTTCCCTCAGTATTGGGGTAAGAGTCCACAGTGATCCATCGAAGTGCGAACTCAAGAAAAGGGGCAAATGTCGCGGGTTCAAATTTGAGGCAACCAGAAATAGGGCTATGAAGAACCCAATGTGAAAGATATAATGATACGAAACATGAGAGATTGAAGCCAGGTTCGGTGGGGCGGAGCCGTCGGAGTTCTGCCTTGACTTTTCGTGCGTGTTAACCTATATTGCATTGTCGTGACAGAAAACTCCCTAGCCCACGGCCGCTCATCTACCCATCTCTTCCAGAAGGTAGCCCTTCTAATTCTTGCAACCGCATTCCTTTCAGAAATAGCTGGCTTCCTCACGCACCAACTCAATCTGGCACTTGGAGCAGTACTCCTGCTCTGGCTCGCCATAACCTATTTGCCTTTGCGGAAGGTTGCGCTAAGGAGTCATCGGCTCTGGCTAGGGCTTGCGATTCTCATTTCTGCATTCGCTTCCCTCAGGGTCCAGCCGGGCTTAAGGCCACTGCTCGTGTCTCTCTTTCTCCTCGGATTGTATCAGGTCTTGTCAAGCGGAGACGAAACCGCCCGAGAACTGAAGGGTATGGCAGTCGGTACCTTTTCGTTTGGATTATTTCTCATCTTTGAGAAGCACTCGCCCATTGTCTGGTCTGCCATTCAATCATTCTCGGTCTGGTTCTCAAGAGTGATTGGAGCAGCAGGAGGCAGGCAGCTCTCAATCTCTGCGAGCTTTACGGGAGTATATATTACTCTTTTGTTCCTTTCGGTTTCTGTAGCCCTCTTCTTCTCGAGTCGCAGAAAGAAGCCCGTCAGCCTGGTGCTGCTAGTGGTTGCTTTTCTTGTGGCAAATGGTATTGCCATTGCTCTCGGCCATCCACTCGCTCACGCAATGGCGACCGTCGTTCGCGATAGCGCTGAGGGCGTCAGCGCATACAATAGAATCCTCATGTCGGCTCCGCTTCTTGCCTTATGCTTAGGTCTCATTCCGCTCTATGTTTTCACAAGGATCATGCATCCGACCATTGAGCCATCCCCTGGAAAAGTAAGGCCTGTCTTCGGAGGGGTGGGGCTTTCTGCTCTTTTGGTCTCAATCCTCATTCTGGTTCTTGTTGCTCCGGCACGGGATACCGGACAGGCAAGAATAGCCTTCTACAGAGAAGGCTACTTCAACTGGATGAGGCCCATCCATGGGGAGTATGGCTCGCGCAGTTCGGGGATGTTCGGCAATCTCCCCGTTTTCGCTGAAGCGCTCGGTTTCGAGTCGATTACCATAGATTCAATAAATGGTTCAATACTGACTGGTGTCACGGTCCTGTTTATGATCAATATCGACCATGAGCTTCCAGCTCACTCATACGAAGAGATACGGGAATTCGTGGAGAGAGGCGGATCACTTGTTATGCTCGGTGACCACACTTTCTTCAAGGACGAGAGGAAGAACTGGCTCAATGCTGTTCTGAGGCCGTTTAAGATAAAGTACAACTTCGATTCAGGAGACTACTTCGTTGGCGGATGGCTCCACTCCTATTCCTATCCGGCCAGTCCTCTCACAGTCGGTATGAGCGATGAACAGAACGATGTGGGTTCAGTTGTGGGTGCTTCACTCAGGATCTCCTATCCAGCAGTCCCGGTAATCATAGGCAGGTATGGCTTCTCAGACGAAGGAAATCCGGATGATGAAGATGGTGGCTACCTTGGAAATCTGGAATACGATCCCGGTGAGAGATTGGGAGACGTTATTCTGGCCGCGGCGCAGAACTACGGGAAAGGGAAGGTGCTCATCTTCGGTGACACTTCTGGATTCGTTAACCCGCTCATGATCGACACATACCCGTTCGTCAACAGAGTCCTCACATGGCTGGCAAGTGATGCGAGAATCCCTGCTCACGGTCCGAGGCTCACTCTATCAATTGTTTTTCTGAGTCTGTTCATTCTCCTGACTTCTGTATCAGGCTTCTCAGCTCTCCGTTTCCTCCTGATGCCCATCCTCGCGATTGTTCCAATCATCTTAAGCCAGGCTCTATTTGCAGGAAGAGTAGAGACACCTATTAGAGGAGATTTTGCGCTGGTTGACGATTCCCATTACGGAAGGTACCCGGTGGAGTTCTGGAAGCCGCATGGTCACATGGGCCTCCACCTGAACCTGATGCGCAAGGGTTATCTTTCGTTCGGTATGCGCGACTTTGATACTCACTTCTTGAATAGCAGTAGACTCCTTGTACTGATAGCTCCGAGCAAGGCTTTTACGAGTGGAGAAATAACCGCACTGGATGAGTATGTGAGGAACGGCGGCAACCTCCTTATGGCCGTTGGATATGAGGAGAAGGGCGCCTCCACATCTTTGCTCAGGCACTTTGGGTTTGACATAGAGAATACCCCTCTGGGGAGCTTCTACACAGATGTACCTGGTACCGACTTGTTTGTGTATTTCCGTGAGGCCTGGCCAATCTCATACTCCGGTGAAGATGTCGAGGTCATAGCCGGTCACGGCGAATACCCAGCCGTTGTCCTGAAGAATCACGGAGAAGGTAGAATTGTGGTCTTCGGAGATTCTGGCTTCTTCTACAATATTAACCTGGAAACCGAGGATGAGCCGCTTACTGCGAACATCGAATTCTTGAGTTGGCTTCTGGATCAACTGAATACTCCTGAGGAGAGCTAAGGGATGTTTCTCATCTGGTTGGCAGTCCTGTTTTCCTCCATCAGTTGGCTGTACGGCCTGAAGATATACACCAGCCCTGTGCCCTGGCTCGGTTGGGTGTTGATAGGTGTGGCTGCTCTTCTCGCCTGTTTCGGCTTGCGCCCCAGGGAGCATTCGAATCTTGACAAGAAGATTCTGTACCTCATCATCCCGCTTCTTCTCTCCAGCGCGATTCTCCCTCTTCCGTACAGAATTGGTCCAGGGATGATGGCACTTGCAATCCTGTTGATGCTCTGGCCAAGCTCCAGGCCAATCGGTTCTGGATTTCTATTTGTTGGGGCCGTTCTGGTCATGCAATCTCTCATACCAGGGATCTACAGCATCATTTCCGCTCGCTCGCCTACGGTAAATGGTATGACCCCATTCATCTTCGGACTACTCAGGTTCCTGAGGGTGCCGGTCAGTTACAGCCAGAATACGCTCTTCTTCAGAACGATGAGAGAGCTCTACGAGATTCAGACTACGTGGGCGGCCATAGGACTCCTGCCGGCCCTTCTCATTGTTGCTGGTGGCGTGGCTGCAATATTCTTCTATTTCGAGAATGTCTGGCGGAAGGTGGTCCACCTGGTTGTCACCGTGGGAATCTACGTGGTGGTGAGATATGTATTTCTGCTTGTGTTCTTTGTATATGTTATGTACTTCGTTGGATACGATGAGGAGGCGAGCAAGACTTACATATTCTGGAATCCCGTATCGATAGGGATAAGTTTCTTACCATTCGCCTTCATAATACACAGGTTCTTCCATCCTCGGGAAAAGCCTGTTTCGGCCGTCATCTTAGAAAATCTGAGTCTCGGACCAAGGCAGAGAGTTGCTGGCGTGCTGTTGTGCACGGGGGCCTTTCTTCTTACAGCCTCCTTCGGGTTCCACGACCCTGGTACGTTGAAGAAGGGGAGGTTCGTCATCGATGAGAAACACAGCGAGTGGACAGTCACGACGAAGCGCTATGATACAAAATGGTATGGTTCAGAATCGGGGTACAACTACTACTGCATGGCGGAATACCTGGCGCATCACTATTCACTGAAAAGAAACCTCGAAACGATCACTCCCGAAATGCTGGACAGTTGCGATGTCCTCATGGTAAAGGTTCCAACCAACTCTTACTCCGAAGAAGAGATAGATGCAATTGTGGATTTCGTGGAAAGAGGAGGGGGTCTCTTCCTGATTGGAGACCACACAAATGTGTTTGGCTCCA
This sequence comes from candidate division TA06 bacterium, assembly GCA_004376575.1. Classification (NCBI taxonomy): domain Bacteria; species candidate division TA06 bacterium. The sequence goes on from SOJN01000147.1 coordinate 5,832, forward strand.
GTGTATATCTGAATCCGATTGCCAGTCGTTTTGGATTTAAGTTCAGGTATGACTGTCTGTTTGATATTGAGCGTGTCTTTGAACAGGTTTACACGCGACCGCGCGTACTTCCTCATCCGATAATACAGAGAATGCCGCCATTCTTGTTTGCTGTTTCTTGTTCCATAGAGCCAAACTCGTTCTTTCCGGGCAGAGTGATTCTAGCAGGAGGACTGAAGAAACTGGACATTGACTACTCGGTTTCAAACTTCTACCCCCAGGTCGTGGACCGTTTGGGGATGTGGTTCGGCAACTTCCATCAGGCAATCGCCACGAGATACGGAAGGGGAAGGGTCGTTGGATTCACAGACAGCACTGTCTACAGCAATTTCTCCGCCTTCTACCCTGGAAAGCCTGAGTTTCTCCTTGGGGCAGCCGACTGGCTCAATCGAGAAAACAGGTTTCCGTGGGTGAACAGGTTGTTGCTTATAATATCTCTCTGCTGTTTTCTCCTTTCGGCTTACATCCTCCCGAGGAGAAACGCGAAGAACTTCGGGTTCATCTCTTTTGCGCTCGTTGGCGCCATGTTCTCAGCCTCACTTGCAATTCTCCTTTTCGGGGCCATAAACAGGTCGACGTACAAACTCCCGACGCCTGTTTCCGAGCTGACCGGGGTCGTATTCGAACAGGGCCACTGTGATTACGATCTTCCACTTACAGGCTTCACAAGAGAGCCTGGGCAGTCATACGAGATCTTCTTCCAGTGGGTTCTGAGGCTCGGGTATTACCCGTTTGCAGTGCCCAATATCGAAGAGAGCATAGAGAGGGGAGATTTGGTTGTTCTCATCAACCCGGTTTCCGACTTCACTGCGAGGGAAATAGATGCTCTGGAGAGATTCGTTTCCCAGGGAGGTCGGCTTCTTGTCGCTGACAGAGTTGAAAACGGCTCGGATGCGTCCAGGAAACTCTTGGAGAGATTTGACATCTTTGCAGACAAGGGCCTGGTGGCTGATGCTTCGCCTGCGTATGAGCCCTCTTCGCAGATATCATGGGACCTTGGGGATGCTTTTGAGTTGAGAGGCGGCAAGCCCCTGCTCTTTTCGGAAAGGGCCGTTCCAGTGATGACATTTGCAGACCACGGGGAAGGACTGGTTTTGGCCCTGTCTTTCTCCGATGCTTTCAATGACGCTGGGATGGGCTTTACCGAAGGTGTCCTTCCCGACCGACGGCTTCTCCACCATTACCATCTTCAATTCGCCATAATCAAGGGGCTCATTGAAGGCAATCCCAGAGAAGCCCTGATCAATGCAGACAAACTGTGAGCTGATCTCCACTTTAAAACAAAGGACGAAGTACGAAGAGCGAAGTACTAAACACCTCGTATCTAGTTTTTCGTACTTTGTACTTTGTCAAAGGCATCAAATCACTTGACTAATAGGTTGCGGCATGGTATCTTAGCGGAAGATGAAGCTGCCAAACAAGTGGACGAAGCTGCAATTCCCCTGGGTTCCGGCGAGTTTACATGGATAGGAGAATGAGAAGAAAACCCTTGCTTTTGATGGTTTTCCTGATGCCATTTTTGGCCTCTACAGGAGCAGCTCCTGTTGAGTTCATGCCCGTGGACGATTTGAGACCGGGTATGAAAGGCATTGGCAAGACTGTTTTCCACGGGACTGAGGTGAAGGACTTCGATGTCGAGGTGGTGGGTGTGCTCAAGAACGCGAGGCCAAAGTCTGACCTGATTTTGCTTGAGCTTTCGGGAGGACCACTTGAAGAATCTGGCGTGATTGCGGGTATGAGTGGAAGCCCTGTCTATGTCGACGGTAAACTGGTGGGTGCAATCGCGTACGCGCTGGGTATCTTTCAGAAAAAGCCCTTGGCTGCAGCCGTTCCTATAGAGGAGATTCTTTCCTCTAAGGATTTCGGCGCTGTCGGTATGGGACGTCCTCGTTTTGAGTCTTTTGGCGACATCACTCCTATCGCGACTCCCGTGGTTTTCTCAGGATTTGACCCTCGAGCCACACGCTGGTCCGCCTCTCCTCTTGAGCAATTCGGGCTTATTCCTGTCGCAGGAGGAGGAAAGAGAGGCGGAGAATCATCTCCTCTGATACCTGGTTCTGTTCTGGCGATAAGACTGCTAGATGGTGACTTCGAGATGAGCGCAATAGGGACCCTGACGCATCTTGAGGGGAACAAATTCTATGCTTGGGGACACCCGATGTTTCATACAGGGAAAACCGAGCTTCCAGCGACTGGTGGCTACGTGCATACAATTCTCAAGAGCAGCATGACTTCATACAAGATAGCGTCTGCCACAGAGGGTTTGGGTGCGGTTCTTGAGGACAGGTTTTCTGGCATCAGTGGGAGCCTTGATGCGAGAGCAAAGGTGCTCCCTCTAAACATCACGGTCGATTCCGACGAGGGGGTTTCCGACTATAAGATCAACGTGATACTCAATAGGGCGCTGACCCCGTCGTTGTTCGCAATAGCTGTAATGAACAGTGCGATGGTGAGCGGAAATATTCGGGGAGAGCTCACAATCAACTCTGACATAACGATCAGTCTGGAAGGGCACGACGCTATCCGCTTTCGAGAGACGTACTCAGACAGTCTGGCGATATTTGGCCTGGCCAGGGATGCCACAGATATTATGGCAGTCCTGATGGGAAATGCTTTTGAAAAAGTCACTTTCAATAACGTGGACATCAAGCTGGTTCTTACAAATAAATCGAAGAGGGCATACATAGCAGACGCATTTGTCAGCAAGCGCATCGCCGATCCCGGAGATACCATTGTCGTCACTATCAGACTGAAACCCCACGCGCAAGAGAAGTATGTAAAGACTGCACATCTGGTGATACCTGAAGATTCGCCTCCAGGGGATGTCACCATAATCGTTGCAGATGGGGCCACTGCAGCTGGAGAGGAAACAAGGAGACAGCCTTTCAAAGGAAAACCGCGCAACCTTGATGAGCTTATAGAAAGAATTGGGTCACAAAGGCCATCGAATTCTATCGTGGTCACCATGTACATACCTGGAAAGATCGTTTCCGTACCTGAGGGCGAGATGCCCTCTCTTCCCCCATCTTTCCTTAGTGTTATTCAGAAGACTCAATCTAGAGATTTGATGGAGGCCTCTAACATCATTTCCAGTGAGAGGGTAATAGAGACTGAAGATGTTATATCGGGTAGAAGAGAACTTAAGGTGAGAGTGGAGGAGAAATGAGAATAGCGGTTTGTGGGATCGCTGCCTGGTTATTTTTGATGACAGCTTTCTTCGCAACTTTGCATCTGGCAGAGGCTGTTTCAACGACTTTTTTTAGAACAGAAACATTTGAGGATTTCTCCAGAGGAAAACAGGAGAACATATCCATAAAAAAGGATGGTTCTGTTGTCCTCTCACCTCCACTTACCGAAAAGTTCGAGTCGGTTGAACCCTACATATGGTCCATAGCGTCAGACAAGAAGGGGAACATCTATGCTGGAACAGGAAACGAAGGAAAAATCCTCAAGATTCAGCCGAACGGGGATTCCAGCGTGATCTTCGACTCTCCTGAAGCCGAGATCCTATCCATGGTCATTGATGGATCGGGGAAGCTGTATGCCGGCACGGCACCCGGCGGGATAATCTATCGGGTGAATGATTCCGGCGGAAAAGTCTTGTTCGACTCTGAGGAGAAATACATTTGGTCAATGGCCATCGATAAGAACGGAGACTTAATAGCAGGGACGGGAGATAAGGGAAGAATCTACAGAGTGAAGAAAAACGGGAGCGCTCAGGTAATACTGGAGTCGGGACAGACAAACATCACCAAGGTAGCGGTTCACGAAGGTAAGATCTATGCGGGAAGTGCGCACGATGGGATACTCTTCCTTATAGATGGGAAGAAGACGAAGGTGCTCTATGATACCCCGGAAAAGGAGATTCGTTCCATACTTTTCGATGAGGCAGGCAACATCCTCGTTGGGACTACGAGCGGTGAGTCTGCTCCCTCTTCAAGCCCCTCACGGGCAAAGCGAGGAGACGATGAACCCAGAGGAGAAGCAGCTCCTGTTACTCCCGGAGCTTCGGCCATATACAAGGTGAGCAAGGATGGTACCACCACACAGGTGGTTTCCTGGAGTTCATATACATTACTGTGCATGGCCATGCTCCCTGACGGCGACATAGTAGTTGGAACGGGTGAAGAGGGCCAACTATTGAGAGTTGCGAGAGATGGAACCACAGAAATTCTGAGCAGGGTAGAAGCACTTCAGGTTCTCTCCATAGCTAGCAATGAGGAGGAGTTCATACTTTCGACGGGGAACATGGGAAGGGTGTACACATTGGGGAAGACTTATGCAGCAAAGGGATATTTCACCTCTCAGTCTCTGGATGCTCTCACTATTTCTTTCTGGGGAGTAATCTCATGGACTGCGTACACACCTGAACGTACGTCTGTGTCGGTGCAGACCAGAAGCGGGAACACTGAGAAACCAGACCAGACCTGGTCTGACTGGTCTAAAAGCTCTACCAAAGGTGAAGGGGAAAAGGTGAGCAGTCCGCCCGCCCGCTTTCTCCAGTGGAAGGCAGAGCTTTCCACCAAGAACTCCCATGTCACTCCGACGCTTCGTGATGTTTCTGTTGCCTATTTACAAAAGAACCTCGATCCCAAGATAACCGGGGTGACCGTAAAGCCACTCTCTTCTGGTCAAACAGAGGGTTCTTCTGGCCGGCCACGCCAGGATTTGAGGGGTGAAGTGATTGTCTCGTGGACGGCCGAGGATCCCAATGGCGATTCGCTTCAGTTTGTGGTTCAGTTCAAAGGAACAGGACAACGGAACTGGTTTACCATGGAGAGTGATCTAAAGATGAGCTCACACACATTCGACTCACAGTCTCTTCCAGATGGCAAGTACAGGATAAGAGTTAAGGCAAGCGACTCCCCATCGAATCCTGACGATCTTGCTCTTGGAGATGTGCGTGAAAGCGACCCTTTTGTTATAGATAACACCCCACCAGAGGTGTTCAGAATGGGAGCGGACGTGAAGCGGGGGAGGAAATACAGAATCACCTTCCAGGTGGAAGATGACGCGAGTCCAGTGGCCAACTGTGAATATTCGATTGATGGCAATCCCTGGCGGCCAGTTTTCCCCATTGATCAGATATTTGACACCAAAGAGGAGTCGTTTGTACTGGAGACCTCCAGCCTGTCCGGCGGCCAGCACATAATTGTGGTGAAAGCGACGGATAGAGCCCAGAACATAGGTACGAACAGGCTGATCATAGATGTGAAGTGAGGCGGAGATGGAGGAGCTGAGGAAGAAGCACATCGGGGTTCTCATGGGCGGCTGGTCCAGGGAGCGCGAGATATCTCTTCTATCGGGGAAGATGGTGTGGCAGGCTCTCAAAAGGAAGGGCCTGAACGCCACAATGATAGATGTTAAGAAAGATTCGCTGGGGTCCCTCAACTCAAACCAGATTGAGGCAGCATTCATAGCGCTGCATGGAGAGGGGGGAGAAGATGGACGAATGCAGGCTCTGTTAGAGGTCCTTGGCATTCCATACACTGGATCTGGTGTACTTGCATCCGCTCTTTCGTTGAATAAGGCATACTCCAAAATGATATTCCAGGTCAGTTCTATCAGGACGCCAGACTATTGCCTGATAGGCAAAGATGAGAACTCGCGGAGGGCCGAGAAAAAGGTTCTTGAGAAGGTTGGCATCCCCCTTGTTCTGAAGCCGACGACAGAAGGCTCAAGCATAGGGGTGAAGTTTATTCGCAGTGAACAGTCCTTGCGGGAGAATCTGGGAAATCATCAGAGAGAATTTGGCAACCTGATTGCCGAAAGGTTGAAAGACGGCATGTGTGCGACAGTGGGAATACTCGGATGCATTAAGAAAACTAGAGCTCTACCAGTGCTCGAGCTTGTTCCCGAGGGTGAGTTCTATGACTATAAGGCGAAGTACACAGAAGGGATGACAGAGTTCATTATTCCTGCAAGGCTGAAAGATGCTGTTTATGAGGAGACGCAGGAGTTGGCCCTGCAGTCCCACCATGCTCTCGGATGCCATGGATTTTCAAGAGTGGACATGGTCATAGAAAAGAATGAAGTGCCTTTTGTCCTGGAGGTGAACTCCATACCGGGCATGATGCAGCTTTCAGATTTGCCAGCAGAGGCAAAGCACGAAGGTATGGATTACGACGACTTGATCATTGAGATATTGAAGAGCGCATTTGTGGAGAGGCCGGTCTAACCTTTTGAAGGAGGGAACAATGAGACGGCTGATGCTTGTGGTTCTTGTCGTTCTTCTGGCGGCAAACGTGTCTTTTGCCCAGTCCGTTGGCATTTTCCATAGGGCAAGAACGACTAACCCTGGGGACGTGTACGGTGGTGGATACGTCATATTGTCGGGTGATGACGGTTTTTCTCTTATGGGTCAGGGGAGAATGGGTGTTGTCGAGGACTTTGAGGCTGGCGGAAGATTGGTGTTCACAAGAATTCATGAGTCAAACGTATTGACTCTGGGCGGCGATGCTCAGTACATGTTCTATAGATCAACTAAGGAAGTCCCCACCAACATATCTGGCATCGGCGGACTGGACATCGCGTTCGGGGATGAATACACTGCGTTCACCATAACCCTTGGTGGTCTGGTCGACGGCAGGCTCAAACTTCAACGCGGACGCAACGTTTACCCGTATGGGGGCCTGCTCATTGTCTTCACAAACTGGACTTCTCATGGTCACAGCGACAGCGAAACAGACATTGTTCTTACCGGTGGTGTCATCTACGAGATCTCTAAAGGGCTTCGCCTGGTCGGTGAGATCAGGATCCAGGATGAGTTCAGCATTGGAGTGGGGCTAAACTTCCGTTAGTATGCTCCATAGGATAGCTCTGTTTTTTCTGGTTCTTCCCCTTATCTGTTCATGTGGAAGGAGGGGTATACCCCCGAGCCCTGACAGGTGGGCACCGAAGCTTGGTTGGGCAAAAGCTGCGGACAGGAATCACGTCGATCTCGCCTTCACTGAAAAGATGGACATAGTCACAATACAGCAGTTGAATAACTATATGATCGTGGATGGTGATGATGATACGCTGAGCGTTCTGTCTGTTAGCCTTCTTGCAAATGGGCAGATTGCCCGCCTCACCACTGAGAACCAGGAACCCGTGTCCTACACCGCGTATGTATCAGGTGTTACAGACCAGGCAGGGAATGAGGTGAGACCTGAGAGCAGAAAGTCATTTCAGGGAAGTACGGCACGCGACACCGTCAGGCCGCGCGTGAAGGAAATCTATCCAAGAGACATGTCCGCAGGAGTTGCTGTGGATACCGCACTCTGCGTATTCTTTAACGAGACTATGGACACATCTTCTTCTTCTCTCCATGCTGGTTCAATAGTCCTTCTCCCTCCACCTGCCGACACATCCTGGAAATGGAATGAGCAGATGACCTCTGTCTCAGTGGCTATTCTGTCACTTCCTTCATACCAGTCCTGCATATACGTAACGAAGGGATGCAAGGACTACAGCGGCAATCGACTGTTGCGTTTAGAAAAATCGGTGTTCTCGACCCTGGACAGTATTCCGAGAGGAAGGATTTCCGGAACAGTAACCGTAGCTAATGCGTCAAATACATACATGGCGGTAATGGGTGTCTTCGACTCGCTCTGGACCCCTCTTTTCTTGGATTTTCTAAGAGATGAGGCTGGAAGGTTCTCTTTTCAATATTTATCCGATGGGACTTATAATGTTGCGGCAGCAAAAGATGAAGATAGTGATGGTACATTTGATCTTCGAGGTATTTCAGTCTCAGTGAGTGTGCAAGGGTCGGAGGAACATGAAGGTGTTGACGTGCGTCTTTCCAGACAGGTGAGTCTTCAGGAAAACGCGGAAGAGGTTCTCCTCAATTTCTATAGGATGAATATGGAAGATGGTATTACTGATTGATCTTTATTCTACATCCATATCTTATTCCTGTGGGCAGAACAGATGAGCGGTTTCTCTCTACATCTCACAAGGGGACATCTCCTGTTCCTGTCCCTTTTTATCATTCTCTCAGGCTTCTTCTCATACCTTTTCTACAGAAGAAGGCCTTCGGGGGCGATAGGGAGGGATTGGCCCCTTGCCTTTTTGCGAGGCGCTGGTCTTTCCCTCTTGCTCTTTGCCCTGTTTGAGCCTGTAGCAGGTATGGTGCTAAGCCTCAGGCAGAAACCCTTGGTCCCCATTCTTATTGACACATCCGGTTCGATGTCCATAGATGATACCCCTCCCAGCAGGCTTCAGGGTGCTGAACGGCTGATTGAAGTAGAATTGCTGCCTTCTCTCAGGAAAAAGGCCGAGGCAGTAGTCCTCAGCTTCTCAGGACACGTGCAGGCTGTGAGCGAAAGCCTGGCTCCATCCGGGAAGGTCACCGACATTGGTGAATCTATCAGGGAAGTACCCAAGGTTCTGGGGAGGCAGCCTTCAGCGCTTATTCTTGTCACAGATGGCGCCTCCAATGTGGGGGAGAATCCCCTGGGCGCTGCGACAGAGGCGGGCTTTCCCATCTACACTGTTGGTGTGGGCGAGGCTTCCATGAGAAGGGATGTGCTGGTGAGGATGATAAGAACAAATGAGATCGCATATACAGGAGACAGGGTTCCAGTAGAAGCTGACATCGAGTCAAAGGGGTTTAAGGATGAAAAGACGGTCGTTTCTATTTACGAAGGAAAGAAGCGGCTGGATGCGAAAGAGATCACTCTGTCGGGACAGAAACAGGAACAGTCGGTCACCTTTGACTTGAACCCGACGACCCCGGGGTTACACACCTATAGGATTGTTGTGGCCCCCCTCAAGGACGAACTGACTACAGACAACAATTCCCGTCCCTTCGCAATGCGGGTTCTCAAGTCAAAAATCAAGGTTCTGCTAATAGCGAGACCTTGCTGGGATGCGAAGTTTCTTTTGATCAGCTCTTCCGAAGACAAGAATGTGAGTATGAATCAGCTGCTGTTACTGGACAAAACGAGATACCTTCTCCTGAGCGGCAGCAGTGAGAATCCTGGCCGCCTTCCATCGAGCCACAGTGAGCTCTCAATGTATGATATCGTTGCGGTCCACAGTCCAGATAGAGGGCAGATCTCAGAAGGGCTGGGGAAACTCATCTCTGATTTTGTATCCTCTGATGGAAAAGGAGTACTCTTTCTGGGTGGTATGTCGAATCTTCCAAAGAACCTAGAGCCTTTGCTGCCAGTAGTCTTGGGGGGCCAGCTCAACAAACAGGTGAAACATCAGCCAACGGTCGAGGGGCTCGCGCACGCGACGACCTCACTCTCCGCGGACATGTATCAGAGCCAATCCACCTGGAAGGGCTTGCCTCCTGTGCAAGTTGAGGATAGAGCGGTAGGTCTCAAGTCTGGAGCCACTGCCCTGGCGGTCGACCCTGCTACAAAGACAGCTCAGGGACCTATGCCCACAATAGCCATAGAAAGGTTTGGGAGAGGAAAGACGATGTGCATTCTATCGAATGAGACCTGGAAGTGGTCTTTCATGCCCGTTGGACTCGGAAAGCCCAGCGCGGCTTACTCGAACCTTTTCTCCAATGTCTTTAGATGGTTGGTTGCGAGGCAGGAGATGGACAGGCTCCGGATAAGAACAGACAAGAATATCTACACCTCAGGTGAGACAGTGACGTTTCTGGTTGAAGTCTACGATGAAAACTACAGACCCGAAGACCGGGCCAATGTTAGAGTGAAGATATCAACCAAGGAGCCGATTGAACTGCCTCTGGCTGGAATGGGTAGAGGCAGATATGAGGGCGCTATCGATGCCCTTCCTCCTGGTCAGTTCACCTATAGGGCTGTTGCCTACAAGGACAAAGAGAAGATAGCAGAAGCCAGGGGAAAACTGGCCGTTGATGAACTCACCCTGGAGTTTACTGAGACCAGGATGAGAGAAGATGAACTGAAAGCGATTGCAAGTGCGAGCGGCGGCCTCTATTTCAGCCTGTCTGAAGCCAACCTTCTACCCGACAAACTTGCGCTCGAGACTGTCTCGGCGAAGAAGCGTTTGGAGTTTGACCTAAAAACCAGTCCCATACTATTCATTCTAGCTGTCGCCATATTTGGGACTGAGTGGTTTTGGCGTAAGCGGCGCGGACTCCCTTAGCACAGACGTACAAGGTACGAATTGCGAAGTACTAAGCGTTCTTTGTACTTTGCACTTTGTACTCCGTACTTTGTGAAGAGTCGTCCTTTGGAAAAAGTTACTTCAGGATAACCATCTTTTGCACATACGTGAATGTTCCTGCTTCCATCCTAAGGAAGTAGATGCCACTTGCGGTCGGGTTACTTCGACGATCTTTGCCGTCCCACGACAAACCATAGAATCCAGGTTCGAGAAGGTCATTCATCAGTGTTCTAACTTCATTCCCTGCAACATCAAAGACCTTCATGGTGACGGGGCTTCTTCTAGGAAGGGCGTAGGTGATCGTTGTGCGGAGGGAGAATGGATTGGGCCTGTTCTGAGAGAGACTGAACACTTTTGGCAAACGAGACCGCGCCAGCCTTTCCTCTATTCCAATAGTCTCGCAGTTGTAGAGTGTCTTGGAAAGAGAGTTGTTGCCTGTCAGCGTGTCTCCAGCAGCCGTTATGGTGACGGTCATAATGAAGGAGTCAGGGGACACAGGCGGCACCATCCATGGGATGAACATGATGAGGGTATCTTCACCAGGTCCCAGATCGAGGACTGTCCCGTAGCCGGTATAAGCATTACCGCCGGTTGTATCGATAGTACACACTGCAGCGATAGAATCCAGAACGAGAGTTCCCATGTTCCTGACTGTGGCTCGCACATTATACAATGAGCCAGGATAGACGGTGTCAGGCGGCGCATCTAGAGAGACGACCCCTGCATCAAAAGCATCCCCGGGACATGCGAGGATCAAGCTCCCCATTTTTCCGGGTACACACTGGCCTGTATCTGGAAAGCCGGCATTGGCGGGCCACCAGCCGATCCACAGGTACTCCGGGGGATCCGAACGGACATCCTCCACCGCGAGCCACAGCCCGATTGTATCACACGGAGAGGCCTGAATTCCAGCATAGCCCCAGCACGTGGTATCCGGAATGAGGGAAAGAGACAGGGCCACTTCATACTGCATGTGCCCGGACAGAGCAGTCGCGTATTGCCCTCTATCGGCTAGACAACACGTCCACCAGTTGCATGAGTCGCTGTTCAGGGCGCTGAAGCCCACGCTGTCCCCAAACACCGTGTCATGCTGAATCATGAATTCTCCCTCGATAGGAAACGGCCAAATGGGCCAGGCGCCGTCGTTGTTGTCTTCAAGGAAGGCCCAGAAGAGGTCATAGAACGGGAAAGCAGCTTTCTCTATTGTATCCGCGATGGCATCCACAGCGAAATAAACGCTATCGTCATCGTTTTTGACATAGAAGTAAACAGCGCCCGAGTTGCTGAGGGAGGGATTCTTATCGAAAATGTTACTCACGTCCCGGCACGTGGCATCAGTCCACTCTCCAGGAGCCATGAACCCGTCTATGCTAGGTGGATTGTACGTATACTGTGAAGCAATCTCCCAGGTCGTGTCGAAAACACAGGCAGTCAAGTCTAGGGTATCATTGACGGTCATCTGGTCGCCGGCGAGTTGAGTGTAGATAGTAACCTGGTAGCAGTTACCAACTCCGGCAGGCGTCCATCCGGCGAAATTAACCTGCCGTATACTGTCACTGACGAGATCTGTAATGGGTTGGGTGTCGGTGTAGATAGTACCCTGCCCTGAGTCAATCACACAGGTCACATCGAAGGTGACGGTGTCTGTGCCCAGGTTCCTCACTTTGGCCTGAGGAATCACAGGGGTGTTGGGTAGGGTCCAGCTCCACGGGCTAGTTATGGAGATTACTCCTACGTTCAGGTTATAAATGGCTGGGGGGCAGCCGAAGAACCCCATGATACTGTCTGCGAGATCAGTCTTCATACTCGGGGAGAGTGCGTCCTCTAAACCGCCGAATTCGAAGGAGATCCCTACGGTCTTGTAAGACCCTCCTCCATCGTCATAGGCGATCCCGTTGATATAGGAAGGGCTCTCGTTCTCAAACATGACGAAGGCAGTGCTCAAGCTGTCCGGGAGGATTCGATCCATATATTCGTTGTCTGCCGAAGGGGAATAGGTAAAAGTCATCCCTTCAGTGAAGGTCCCAGTCTGGCCTAGTACGATTCCCACATCAGCAATACCATCCCAGTCTCCTATGATCTTGAAGTAGGGATGGAGGGTAGTAGTACTGTCATAAGCCCAGGTATCTCCCCCTTCCATATAGATCTTTCCGCCGGTATTCAGGTATGCGACCAAAGAGTCAACGGTTGGGCCAGGAGTCAGAACAAAGCGGGAATCATGGACCCCCAGGCAGATGAAGATGGCGCAGTAGTCTGAAAGGCTGTCTATGAAAGGGTTGATATCTGTGGTGTAGTCACCTTCATAGGAAGCACCATAGAGGGCAGTTCTTATTATGGGACCGCTGTTTGTATTGCCATCAGCATCCCAGACGAGGAACCGGCCAAAAGAGGAGTCACTGTGCGCGAGGATGGCCAGCGCTACCGAAAAAATGATGATCCATTTCGGTAACATTGCCACCTCCTGCCAAAAGTTTTTGCAGTTCACAGCTTTTTTTTTCGTCCTTCCTACTTTGCAGAAAGTTAGTTAAGTATCACCATCTTTCGAACATACTTAAACGTTCCGGCTTCCATCCTCAGAAAATAGACACCGCTCGCAGTGGCACCGCCCCGAGCATCTCTGCCGTCCCAGGATAGGCTGTAGAATCCAGGTTCGAGAAGGTCTTTCACCAGTGTTCGAACCTCATTCCCTGCAACATCAAAGACCTTCATGCTGACGGCGCTTCTCTTTGGAAGGGCATAAGTGACTGTTGTACTGAGGGAGAATGGATTGGGCTTGTTCTGAGAGAGCCTGAAGACCTTTGGAAGACGAGACCGCGTCAGTCTCTCCTCTATTCCAACTGTACAGATATAAAGGGTCTTGGAAAGAGAGTTGTTGGCTGTTAGTGTGTCTCCAGTGGCCGTAATGGTGACGGTCATGATGAAGAGGGAATCAGAGGGAACGCTGGAAGGGACGGTCCAGAGGATGAACGGGACAAGGGTGTCCTCACCTCGCCCAAGATTGAGAATGATGCCGTACTCTGTATAGACGTTGCCGCCCGTAGTATCAATGGTACACACAGCTTCGATGGAATCCAGCGTAGCATACCCGACGTTCTTCACCGTGGCTTTCACATCATACGTCGAGTCCAGACAGACAGTGTCCGGAGGGGCATCCAGGGAGACCACACTTCCGTCGTATTGATTAGGTGGACACCCCAGAATCAATCTCCCCATTCTCCCCGGTGCGCAGGCCCACCCCTCTGGAGATTCTGCATTGGTGGGCCACCAGCCAATCCAGGTCGGGGAGGGATTCTGATTCAGGACGGCGAGCCAAAACCCTACCGTATCACACGCAAAGGCTTGAATTGCGGCAAAGTGGTAGCAATCGGCAGTCGGGGGAATCTCCTCCACGAGTATGAGGGGGAAAGCCCACTCGTACTGCATATGCCCGGAGTTGATAGTTGCGAAATCTGCCCTCTGAAGTGAACAAGGAGGCCAGGCGTTACATGAGTCCCAGTTCAAGGCGCTGAAGTAGACGCTGTCACCACTGCCTTTGTTTGCGATGGAGAAATCTCCCTCAATAGGAAGCGGCCAAATGGGCCAGGCGCCGTCGTTGTTGTCATCGAAATAGGTCCAGATGAGGTCGTAGTCTTCTTCTGTTGAGTCTGAGACGGCATCTACACCAATATAAATGTTGTCGGTATCGTTTTTGACATAGAAATATACACAGCCAGGGTTGTTCAGAGTTTTATCGAAGATGTTACTCACGTCCCTCCGGGTGGCATCTGTCCACTCCCCGGGAGCCATGAATCCGTCTATGATGGGTGGGTTGGATGTATACTCTGAAACAATATCCCATGTCGTGTCGAAAACACAGGCAGTCACGTCCAGGGTGTCATTGGCGGGCATCTGGTCCCCGGCGAGTTGAGTGTAGACTGTGACATTGTAGCAGTTGCCGACTCCGGCAGGCGTCCAACTGACGAAATTGACCTGCTGCATACTATCGCTCGGCAGGTCTACGACGGGTTGGGTGTCAGTGTAGATTGTATCTCCCAGTGAGTCTATGACACAGGTCACATCAAAGGTGACGGTGTCTATACCAAGGTTCTTCACCTGGGCCCGGGGAAGTAGAGGGGTGTTGGGTAGGGTCCAGCTCCATGGGCTAGTTATGGAGATTACTCCTACATTCAGGTTATAGATGGCCGGGAGGCAGCCGAAGAAGCCCATGATGGTATCTGCTAGGAAGGCCTTGGTGCCTGGGGGAGCGCCGTCTTCCAAGCCGCCGAACTCGAAGGAGGTGCCAACCGTTTTGTACGATCCGGGTCCGTCCTCGTATGCGATTCCATTATTGTAAGGAGGTGAATCATTAGCGAAGACAACATAGGCACTTCCCAGAGTGTCGAGTCGATCCATAAAGTGGTTGTCTCCAGAATAGCCAGAGATCATCCCTTCGGTGAAAGTCCCTGGCTGACCCAGTATGGTGTCCACATCGCCAAATCCATCGTCAAGACCATTGATATTAAAGTAACCGTGAAGGGCAGTGGGAGTGTCATAAGCCCAGGTGTCTCCCCCTTCCATATAGATCTTTCCACCTCCATTCAGGTAGGCGGACAAAGAGTCCACAATGGGACCAGGAGCCAGGACGTAGTTCTGGTCGTAGACCCCCAGACAGATGAAGATGGCGCAGTAGTTTGAAAGGCTATCAAGGTAAGGGTTGATGTCTGTGGTGTAGTCACCTTCATAAGAAGCACCATAGAGGGTAGTTCTAATTGCAGGGCCGCTGTTCGTATTTCCATCCGCATCCCAGATGAGGAACCGGGCAGAAGAGGAATCGCTGTGCGCAAGGATGGCCAGCGCTACCGAAAAAATGATGATCCATTTCGGTAACATCGCTGCCTCCGGCCTAAAGTTTTTTGATTTCTGAAAACCGCCGACAGATACACCAATAATCTATGCCAGCCCGGAGGTCGTGTCAAGCGTTTTCCGGGCACCAGGATCGGACTGAAACCTCTGAACCACTGATTGCAGGAGCACGCTGTACGATAGCTGATACATGAAACTACGAAATTCCCACCTACCCACCCTGCACCTTCGAAAATAGAAACGAAATAGGCCCAGCTGAAAAAGACTGAGCCTGTCGGCAGACAGGGTAGGGTATTTTTCATCCTGAGGCAACGCCGAAGGACCTCCCGAATGCTTCTATGTCACTGGATGAGGCATTTTTCGTCCTGTTTAGTCTTTGTTAGCGGTCACAAGCGAAGCGCAGTGACTTCGTTACAAAGACTTAATCCCGAGCGAGGCCCTGAGGCTCCCGAAGGGCGAAGTCGAGCGGAGGCACTTGGCTACTCATGACTCTCCTTAGCCTGGCCTCAGCCGAAGGATCTGCTTTTCGCCGGGCCAACAACCACACTTCTCATTGCACCTCGACAGACTCGGCATAAACGCGCCTCGCGGAGCGAGTCGAAGCAGTCCCGGCTTTCAATTTCGCAACCACAGATTTCACTGATTACCACAAGATTATTCTTCTGGTTCGGGTTCAGCCATGAGAATATGGTCTGAATCTGTGTTAATCTTGTGTAATCTTGTGGTTTCAGGGTTTTCAATTTCGAATTTCGCAATTTCGAAGGTGGGGTGCGCAGGGGATGGGAATTTCGTGGTTTTGGCTATTGGCCGGAAAGTATCCATCCCGAAGCATACACAGTGTCGCCTATGTACGCGACTGCGAGCTGGCCGGGAGTTACGGCTTTCTGTGGAACCTGGAAGGTGAGCTTTGCTCTATTCTCTTCCAGAAGTTCGAATTTCGCGGGGCAGGGCGGGCTGCCGTATCTGATCTTTGCTTCTACCTCTACCGCGCGTCCCTTCTGAGGTGCTAAGAATCGCACGCCTTCAATAGTGACAGTCTTCTTGAGAAGAGACTCCTCGCGGCCCACGAAAACCTTTTCTTCTTTCTCGTCGAGTGCTCTTACATAAAGAGGATATCTCTGGGAAAGCCCGAGGCCCCTTCTCTGGCCTATTGTGTACCTGTATATTCCTGAATGCCTGCCCAGTACTCCACCATCCTCTCCCACTATTTCTCCGTTTTGCTTTCCTATTCTCCGCTCCAGGAAGGATTCCTGTTCCCCCTCCCTTACAAAACAGACCTCCTGGCTTTCGCTCTTGTCCTTCACATGCAGACCGCTGGTCCTGGCGCTCTCTCTGGCTTGCTTTTTCGTAATCGAACCCATGGGGAGAAGGATTCTTCGCAACACCGCCTGAGGCAAGGTCGCGAGGAAGTAAGACTGGTCTTTGGCTTCATCCACTCCTCGCTTAAGGAGAAAAAAGCCCGATTCCTCGTCACGCTCCACGCGGGCATAGTGGCCTGTGGCCACATAGTGTGTCCCAATCTCCATCGCCTTGGAGAGAAGCATCTTGAACTTGATCCTCTCATTGCACACCACACAC
The DNA here is from genome assembly GCA_004376575.1 of candidate division TA06 bacterium. NCBI lineage: Bacteria > candidate division TA06 bacterium. Next base: position 22,383 of record SOJN01000147.1, read on the forward strand.
GGGTTTGGGGTCCTTCCTCTTGCGTACTCATTGACGAAGTAGTCAACCACTTCCCTCTGAAATCTGCTTTGGTGACAGATTGTATAATGAGGGATCCGGAGCGTCTGGCAAACCTTCTTCGCATCCAGAGCATCCTTTTCTGAACAGCATCTTGAGCCCTCCGCCCACAAAGAGAGGGTTATGCCGGTAGGCTCATAACCCTGATCCTTTAGAATTGATGCTGTCAGGGAACTGTCCACACCTCCACTCATGCCCACAACCACCCGCTTCTGAGAGGAGATCATGTTGCCACGAATCTCCGCACTGAGAACACAGAACCGAAGTAGCCAAGCAAGGTGGCGAACAGAACAAGACCACCAAGCTGCGCAGGCTCGAGGAACTTTATCGCTGGAACTTTGACGATGACTGCCTGATAGATTGCGTAAAGCATTGCACTGGCAAGAACTCCCCCAAGAAAGCCATAGAACAGCCCGACCAGCAAGAATGGCCTCCTTATGAAGCTGCTGGTTGCGCCTACCAGGCTCATGATTTCAATCTCTTCCTTTCTGGCGAAAACGGTAAGCCTTATGGTGTTGAAAACGAGAAACAGACATGAGAGGGCTATGATCGCACCGACTGAAGCGTCCACCATCACGAGAATCCTTACCACCTCGTCTAGTCTTGCCACCCATTCCTTTCCGTATTCTGCCTCCTCCACACCCTCCATCTTCTCTATCCTACTGGCAATAGTGGATGCTTTCTCTTCGGTTCTGTATTCTGGGAGAAGTTTTACACTGAAGGAAGCGGGAAGAGGATTGCCCTCAACCAGGTCAAGTAGATCTGCCTTGTCTTTGTACTCTTCCCGGAACCTGTCTAAGGCATCATCTTTGGATGTGTAGAAGACATTTTCTACACCCTCAACCGCCATTATCGCACCCTTAATATCCCCCACGCCCGTCTTGTCGATCTCATCATTAAGAAAGACCCTTATCTCAACTTTTTCCTTCAGCGCCGTAACTATGCTCTGGAAATTGACAGTGATCGTCAGGAATATCCCAAGCACAAAGATGGAGACGACTATCACTCCAAGAGAGATGAAAGCCATCAACTTGTTACGGGCAATGCTAGAAAGCGCAGCTCTCAACACGTACATTTGCCTATTTCTCCACGATCCTGCTTTTTTCCATGTAGACAGTTCTGAAAGGGCTGCTCTCTGCCAGTTTCAAGTCGTGTGTGGCCATGACGACAGCGGTTCCACTTCTGTTGATCTCTTTCAAGAGCTCCACAATCTCTGTTCCGCTGCTCTCGTCAATGTTACCTGTCGGCTCATCAGCAAGCAGAATGAGCGGCTCGCGCACGAGCGCTCTGGCTATGGCAACCTTTTGCTGTTCTCCACCTGAGAGGCTGAATGGATACTCGTTTCTTCTATGCACCATCCCGAGAGCGTTCAGAGCCTCCAGCGCCTTCTTCTTCCTCTTCTTGGCCGGAGAGCCAGTCACCTCAAGAGCAAACATGACGTTGTCGAAGACGGTTCTATCCTTGAGAAGTTTGAAATCCTGGAAAATCACACCAATCTTTCTTCTTATATAGGGTATCTGCGGTCGCCTTATGCTGGAAGTATTCTGTCCAAGAACAGTCACCTGTCCTTTCGCAGGAAAAATATCGAGGTAAATCAGTCGGAGAATAGTGGATTTACCTGCGCCAGAACTCCCGACAAGGAAAACGAACTCCCCTTTCCCTACCTTAAGGCTTGCGTCTTCAAGCCCTATCCACTTCCTTCGGTAAACAACGGTAACATTCTCTATGTCAATCATTCTTGTTTCTCTTCAAGAAGTATCTTTGCCTGTTGAGAGATGTTCTCTCTGGTGAGGCCGAACTTCTTGTATAGGCTCCCTGGTGAGCCTGACTGGCCAAACGTGTTGTCTATGCCCACCATCCTCATTTTGACAGGCCTTCTTCTGGCGGCAACTTCTGCTATCGCACTTCCCAGTCCACCGTTCAATACGTGGTCCTCCACGCTGACTATTCCGGATGTCTCATTGGCGGCAGCTTCAATCTCATCTCCGTCTATCGGCTTAACCGATGCCATGTCCACAACCCTGGCCTGAACCCCTTCCTTTGCCAAAGTCCGTGCAGCCTCAAGTGCTTCCCAGAGAAGAGGGCCCATTGACATGATGGTCACATCCTTCCCATCCCTGACGCGAATCGCCTTCCCCAGCTCAAATCCAGAGGGCCCTTCATATATAAGACAACTCATTGATCTGACCAGTCTAACGTAGAATGGCCCTTCCTCTTTGGCGACAGCCCTTATCACCTCTTTTGTCTGGGTGGCATCTGAAGGAACCACAACTCTCATGGAAGGTATAGCGCGCATGAGTGAAACATCTTCTATCCCTTGGTGACTGGCTCCATCCTCGCCCACATCGAGTCCGCCGTGAGTCGCGATTATCTTTACGTTCAGTCCCGAATAGCATATAGTATTTCTCACCTGGTCCCAGGCTCTTCCAGCGGCGAATATGGCAAACGTAGAGGCGAACGGTATCTTGCCGCAGGTAGCCAGGCCCGCGGCCGTGCCCATCATATCTGCCTCTGCCACCCCCATCTGAAAGAACCGGTCAGGAAACTCCTTGGCGAACATCGATGTCTTTGTGGAGACAGATAGATCAGCTGCGAGGGCGACTATCTGAGGATTCTCCCGGCCCATTTCGAGAAGCGTCTGTCCAAAGGCAGCGCGCATCGATTCCTTATTGCACATCCAGGTCTCCTCCCAGTTCTTCCAGAGCTTTTTTCGCTTCGAGCTCATTTGGAGCTCGGCCGTGCCACGTGACATCGTCCTCCATGAATGATACCCCCTTGCCCTTTATCGTGTTTGCGACGATCATCGTGGGAGCACGCTTCACCTTCTCTGCTTCATCGAGCGCACGGACGATCTGTCCCATGTCGTGACCGTCAATCTCTATTGTATTCCAGCCAAAAGATGACCACTTCTCCGCGTATGATATTGGATCCTTGATGCGAGAAACCCTGTCGTCAATCTGGAGGTCATTGTGGTCGATGATTGCGCAGAGGTTGTCCAGCCGCCTGTGGAACGAGGTCATGGAAGCCTCCCAGACCTGTCCTTCCTGGCTCTCACCATCACCCAGCATGCAGTACACTCTGTAGTCCTTTTTGTCCAGCTTTCCAGCAAGTGCAATACCATTGGAAACTGAAAGCCCCTGACCGAGTGAACCGGAAGATATTGTCACCCCAGGCGTCATTGTAGAACTGGGATGGCCCTGGAGAATGGAGCCCAGCTTTCTCAAAGTCCAGAGGTGTTTCCTCTCAAAGTAGCCTGCCATTGAAAGGACAGCATACAAAGCGGGACAGCAATGGCCTTTTGACAGAATGAATCTGTCCCGCTCGGGCCATTCTGGGTTCTCTGGATCATGCCTCATCTTGTAAAAGAAAAGGGCAACCAGGATGTCTGCAGAGGAGAGCGACCCACCTGGATGGCCAGACCCGGCACGGGTCAACATCTTGATCACGTCTATCCTGACCCTGCGTGCTTTCTCTTTCAGTTCCTGAAGATTCACTTTTTTCTTTTCCATTCCACTCTCCCGGCGAGAACCATCTTGCGAGCGAGCTTGATGGCCTCTATCATCGAATCTGGATTCGCCTTCCCCTCTCCCGCAATGTCAAACGCAGTTCCGTGATCAGGGGATGTCCTCACGATGGGCAGACCCAGGGTCACATTGACTGCCGTATCGAAAGCGAGCATCTTTACAGGGATCAAACCTTGATCATGATAGCATGAAACAACGCAGTCATACTTCTGCCAGTGAGCAAAAAGGGAGTCTGCTGGTAGCGGACCCTCTGCCTTTATTGCTGAGTTGTTTGCATCGCGAACTGCCTCAGCGATCTCCTTTTCCTCAGTGCCAAACTTGCCTCCCTCACCCGCATGAGGGTTAAGGGCACATACACCAATGGTCGGCGACTGAAGCTTGAGATAGTGGCTGAGGAAAATGGCAGAAAGCTCAATCTTGTCGAAGACAGTCCCCGCCGTAATCTGCGTGCCTACCTGAGATAGGGCCATATGGGTGGTCACCAGAGTCACTTTTAGCTTACCTGCGGCAAGCATCATTGCATAACGCGGCGCCTTAGTCAACTGCGCAAGAAGTTCTGTATGGCCAGGAAATTCAACCCCGGCCAGTCCAAAAGCCGACTTGCTTATCGGCGAGGTTACGATGGCATCAAGGCTTCCTGAGGCGGCGAGTTCGACTGCCATGAGGATAGAGTTATACGACGCCTGACCAGACTGCTTGGATGGCTTCCCATAAGGAAATCTATTCACCTCTTCACGAACAGACTCCACCAATCTGACGCCATCAGGTGACGCCGAATTCTCTTCGCATGAAAGGTGCGTGGGTAGGTTTAGTCTGTTAATCTCCCTCTGGAACACATCTCTTGATCCAATAAGAATAGGGCAGGAGTTTGCGTTCCAGTCGACGAACCTGATCGCCTTCAGCGCGACTTCAGGACCTATGCCTGAAGGGTCCCCCATTACAATGCCTATGCGCATAAAACCGTCACTCTTGGTATTCATCCTTTATTATCTGGTAGAGCGACACAGCATCGTTCTTAGAAACATTTCCTTTCGGGATCCTGACGACCTTTACTTCTAAGAGCCTGGTGGGGGTTTGGATGGAGATTGTCTGTCCTTCTCTTATTTCCTTGGCAGGTCTGGCGTTCTGTCCATCGACCTTCACCAGCCCGGCGTCACATACCTTCTTGGCGAAAGTCCTTTTCCTTATCAACCTTGAAGTCTTGAGGAATAGATCTAGGCGCAACTATTACAGCCTTTTTTCTATGTAGATTCCTTTCTTCAGTTTAGCTAGCCATCTATCGTACTTCTCAGCTATTTTCATTTGATAGAAGACCTCGCGGAGCTCATCCTTGAGGTCCTCAAATGTTGGCGTTCTCGCTTCAGTTCTTTCAAGAAGCTTTATGATATGGAAACCAAATTCCGCTTGCACGATTTCGCTTATCTGCCCCGTGGTCATAGAAGAAACAACATCCTTGTACGGGCTTGACAGATCTGAACTGGCGAAAAGGCCCATATCACCACCCCTCTTGCTGCTTTCTGGGTCTTCAGAATACTGTTTTGCCAGTTCAGTGAAATCCTCACCTGCTAGCACCCGCTCCCTTATTGACTCTGCAAGTTCCCTTGCCACTAGCGTGTCGGACCTCGTCGGGACAACTGCTATTAGAATGTGGCGCAGCCGTACAGCGTTCTCCCTTTTGTCCGTACACTGAATAATGTGGAAGCCGAATGGGGTAACCGTAACCTTTATCTCCGCAACTATCATGGAAAAGATGGTTTGCTCAAACTCAGGTATTGGAACATCTCCTCTCCTAACGAATCCGAGGTCACCCCCTTTGCCTGAACTGACTACATCATCAGAATATCGTCTGGCCAGCGCGGCAAAGTCAACTCCTTCCTCGATCTTCTCAAGGATTTCGGCGACCAGTCCAGACGCTTTTTCTTCTGCTCCCTTGCCTGGCTTTATGGCTATGAGGATATGGGCCAGCCTGACGGTTGCCGGCTGGTTGGGGATAGACTCCTTTTTGGCCTCGTAGAACCCCCTCAAATCCATGTCCGAAACTGTGATTCCTCTCTTGAGGTCCTTCTCGATGAGTTTCTGAACCATCAGTTTCTCCTCAATCTCATTTCTGTACCGCTCCTTCAGTTCCGCGACCGAAGTATGCTCTTCTTCTAGTTGTTTCTGGAAAGCTTCCTCTGTCGGAAATCTGGCCCTTATCTCCTCTATTGACCCATCCAGGGCCTTCTCTATTTCAAGGTGTGTTACCTGGATCGTTTCAGCCTTAGCCTGATTCAGAAGAAGCCTGTTCTCAATCATCTGGTCCAGGACTTGATCTTTCAGGCTTTCTGCAGGAGGGGGATCAATCAGTTGGGCGCTGAGCAGCGAGATTGCATCTTCCATTTCGCTTTCGGTGATCACATCACTGCCGACAACAGCCACTATCCTGTCTGCAGTTCCCGCACATATCGTTCCAGCCACAAGTGTGACCACAGAGAACAAAAGGGGAAGGGACTTCATCGACTTCCTTCAGGTTTCACAAAAGGAGCCGGCGAATATGGTGCCAGCAGCTCGGGGTGTACTTCTATTTCTGCCTTGGCTCTGAGGCCGTCAATCAACACTTCAAAAATCTCTTTCTGCCTCCTCACAAGGAGCATGTTTCTCACCCGATCGGAAACGTCCTCAAATTTTGCCGGCTTGGGAAGACGTCTGCGGGCAATTAGTTTCACGATATAGTAGCCATATCGGTTCTCTATCACATCTGAAATCTGGCCAGGCTTCTTGAGGGCAAAAGCTGCATCCTCTCGCTCTGGCGTAGAGGCCATGTCTCCTCTCCGTATGTAATCGAGGACTCCTCCTGCCTCCCGCGAGGGATCCAGGGAGTGTTGCTTGGCCAGTTCTGCGAAGTCAGCGCCTCCCTTGATTCTGGCAAGGAGTGCGTTCGCCGTATCTTGAGAAGAGACGAGAATCTGTGCTATCTTGATTTCAGTATTGAACTCAGACTCATGTTGCTGGAAAAAGAGCTGGGCTTCTTGAATGGAGACATTGGTCTTTCCCACCAGCTCTCTCTGGAGAAACTCATTGGCCAGAAGCTCTCTTTCGATCTGCTTCAGCCTCGCTGCAATCCTTCTGTCCTCATCGAAACCCTGCCTAATGGCCTCCTGATAGAGCAGTTCCGTGTTTATCCATGTCTGCACAAAGGCCATCTTTTGCACTGGAGTGAGGCTCATTGCGTACTCTAAAGGAATATCGGCATTGAACTCCTGGACCGTGAGGACGCTGTCATCGACCCTGGCAAGAGCATCGCCTTTGGCAACATCCTCCTTGCATCCGAGAGAAGATGCCAAGATTGCCACGACTACGAAGGGAACGGTTCTGTTCATTTGATCTCCTAGGGGAAGAAAACGTTTTCTACGCTCTAGGAGGCCTTTTTCTTTTCGGCCTCCTGCTCCATGTACTCCTTCTCCTTCTTCTTTCCTACTTCCTCGAGCAGTCGCTCGTCGATCGTGACAGGATATTTTTCTTTCAGCTCAGCTATGAACACTTCATCATTCTTCTTGATGTTTGCTCGTTTGAGATCTCTTTGGACCAGTCTCTGTACATCTTCAAAGTCCCGCATCTCCATGGGTTCTCTATCGGTCACCTGGATAATTGCCCAGCCATCTTTGGTTTCTATGGGCTGGGAAAGCTGACCGACCTTTAGCTCTTTAGCGACCTTGAATATGTTGGGATATTTTCTCTCATTCACAACACCCAGTTTCCCGCCGTTCCTTTTCGATGGGTGGATTGATTTTTTCTCAGCTAGCCTTTTGAAACCCTCTCCCTTCTGGAGACGCAGCAGTATGTTTTTCGCCTGATCTTCAGTTGCAGTCACGATTGCAGACACCTGGTTTCTCTCAGGTATTGCATACTTCTCCTTGTTTGCTTCGTACTCGGCCTTTACCTCTTCATCAGTAGGCTCGCTCTTTGATTCAATCACCTCGCTATGGAGAAGACTGACCATTCGCCTGTCACGTTCGCGCTCAATCTCGGCCCTAACCTCTTTTGTCCTGTCGAACCCTTTCTCTAGGGCTTGATGGACCAGCATCTCTTCTACGAGGAGCATTTCCACCCATTGCTTGAGAGCTTCCGGAGTGTCAACAGATGACCTTGGAGGTGACTTCTCTCCCCGCTCCAAGATCTTGCCCACGGTCCACTTTTCATATCTTGTGGTTACCAGAACCTTTTTCTTCTCCTCGTCTGACACATTGGGAAGTGATGCTTGAGCCCAGGGAGAAAGTCTTTCCTGTGGGACCTTCTCCGCGACGGACTTGACCACATTCTCATCGTACTGCATGTCAGCAAGCTTCTTGATCCGCTCAATATATGATTCGGCTGTCGCTCTCATCTTTTTCTGCGTCAATCCGCTTTCGATTCGCTTCTTCATCTCTTCAAATGGCCTCTGCTCTACCTTTCTCCTTTCGATGAGCTTTACTATGTGCCAGCCGTTGTCGCCTTCAATAGGTGCTGATATCTCCCCGGGTTCCAGTTTATGGGCAGCATAGAACACCTCATCTGGCAGCCGAATGCGTCCCAGAGTTCCCCATCCTAGCGATCCTCCCTTTGCTTTCGTGGAGGCATCCATGGATTTCACCTTGGCCAGCGTATCGAAGTCAGCACCCTCCTCCAATGAGTTGTAGATAGACTTCGCCTCATCCTTCGTGGTGAGCAGTATGTGCTTCAGGTTCAGTTCCTCAGAACTCATGTCGTATGTTTTCCTGACCTCTCTAGAACTAACCTTCGCCTTGTCCGCGATCTCTACTTTGTACAGCTGGTTGATAATGCGTGTTCTCTTCTTGGCCTCCACCAGGTCTATAACTTCTTCTCTTTCACCGTAACCTCTGGCCCTTGCCTCATTCAGTTGAAGTTTTTCATCTATGAGAGTGTTCAGAATCCGTTCTTTGGCGGCTCTCCTCTCTTCATCAGTGTACAGGCCCCTGGGCGAATACTGTTTTTCGAGTTCCCCAAGGGTGATCTCGAGATCACCCACTGTGGCAACGGTTCTGTCTTCCATCTTCTTGCAGCCAGAGGCGATCCCCAGCACAAAAAGAGTGACAAAGAATATAACGAACCTACGAGACATCTAACACCTCCATTGGACAATTTACTTGGCAAACCGGGCCTTGTATTCTATAGAATCACTCCAGCAAATGCAATAGCTTTTTTATGATGTTGAATCTTTTCAAGCCCTCATCTCCCAATGCCACCCTCATCATCAGGCCGCGCTCTGTGAAGAACTGAATGGGGGCAGGCCAGCTCTTTAATACTCTTCCCATTGTTTCCGAACCCGGATCAAAAGATTTCTCAAAATGCAGTTCTGCCCATCTGCCAGAGAGAGCCACCCTCCTTATGCCGAGCTTTGAGGCAAGAATCCTCACCTCTACACCATCCAGGAGGTTCTGGCACACCTCAGGGGCAGGTCCAAACCTGTCCACAAGCTCATCCCGGATTTCTGCCAGTCTCTGCTCGCTGGAAATTGCCACGAGCCTCTTGTACAGAGCAATCTTGTGCTGTGCGTCAGGGATATAGGAATTGGGAATATAGGCGTCACAGTCGAGCGAAATGGAGGTTATCACCTTTCTCTCTGGCAGTTCACCCTTCAGCTCTGACACAGTTTCTGCAAGGAGCTGGCAGTAAAGATCATATCCCACTGCATGGATGTATCCATGTTGCTCCGGGCCCAAAAGATTCCCCGCCCCCCTTATCTCGAGGTCTCTCAAAGCGAGTTTGTAGCCAGAGCCCAGTTCCCTGTAGGAGAGTATAGCTGAAAGTCTTTCGCGCGCCTCCCTTGTTATCCTTCTCCCTTTTGGGATGAGGATGAGGCAGTAGGCTCTCCTGTCTGAGCGGCCCACCCTCCCTCTGAGCTGGTGAAGCTGGGCCAGACCGAACTTATCACCCCGGTTGATTATCATGGTGTTGACATTGGGGATGTCCATTCCTGATTCGATTATGGTGCTGGTGATGAGGACATCGTAACATCTGTCAAGAAAATCGACTATGACCGATTCCAGCTCTCTTTCTCGCATCTGTCCATGGGCGACGCCTATTTTCAATTGGGGTAGTAGTCCATGGATGAAAGATGCCATAGAATCTATGGTCTGGACCCTGTTGTGAACGAAGTAGACCTGACCTCCTCTGTCAATCTCTCTCAAGATGTATTCAACGATCAGTTCTTCATCCCAGGGGGACACTTCGGTATGGACAGACAGTCTGCCCTTGGGAGCTGTGTCTATGGTGCTCATATCTCTCACACCCACCAGGGACATATACAACGTTCTGGGGATCGGCGTGGCGCTCATGGTCAGAACATCAACCAGTTTTCTCAGCTTCTTGATCTTCTCCTTGTGTCTTACCCCGAACCTCTGCTCTTCATCGATGATAAGGAGGCCGAGGTCGCTGAAAACGATGTCGTCACTCAACAGCCTGTGCGTACCTATTATTATTTCAATCTTCTCCTCGCTCAGCTCTCGAAGCAACCGTTTCTGTTCGGCAGAGGTCTTGAACCTGGAAATCACCTCGCACCTGATGGGGAATCGTTTCAGTCTCTCGCAGAATGTATTGTAATGCTGCTGGGCTAGTATTGTGGTGGGAGCTAGAAGAGCAACCTGTTTTTCAGCCATGACCGCTTTGAACGCGGCCCTCAGGGCGACTTCTGTTTTACCATATCCGACCTCACCACATATGAGCCTGTCCATTGGCCTCTCGGACTCCATGTCCTTTTTTATCTCAGCTAACGTCTCCAGCTGATCCTCAGTCTCATCAAAGACGAACGACGCTTCCAATTCGGCCTGCCACGGAACGTCCTCGGGAGATGCCATTCCCTTCATGGCAGCTCTTGCAGCGTATATGTCAAGGAGTTCTCGGGTCATGTCAAGCACGGCCTTCCTCGCTTTGTTCTTGGTTTTCTCCCAGGATTTCGTTCCGAGCTTGGTCAGGGCTGGTGGCCTTTCATGTGACCCTACGTATCTTTGTACGAGGTGCATGTTTTCTATCGGAACGAATATTTTGTCCGCGCCTGCATATTTCAAAAAAAGACAGTCACTCTCTGCCCCTCTCACATTCACCCGTTCTATACCTTCAAATCTGGCAATTCCATAGTCTGTATGAACCACGATGTCCCCTGGCTTGAGGGTCAAAAGGCTTTCAATTGGTATGCCCGCCTTGAACTTTGGTCGCCTTCTTCGCGGTTCGCGGCCGAAGATATCTTTCTCAGTGAATACTGCAAGATGCGCGTCTTGTAGCAGAAAACCCGAAGAGAGTATCCCTACAACAACTCCAACTTCGGTCTCTGATAGTACCTCAGTCATCCTCTCCTTCTGGCCTTCACTCTGGGACAGCACGAAGGTAGCGTAACCTTCTTGCCGTAAATTCTCTAGATCCTTCTTCAAAAGCTGCAGATTCTTCTCGTAATGTGTTTGCGGTTTCAGTGGCACATCCAATTCGGCCCGTGCGGAGAGGACGATGGTTGGATGCGAGCTCTGCAACCTCTCAAGAGATGAAGGGTCAAAAGCCTGATCGTTCGAATCTGAGTCTTCCACTTCTGCAGAGAGGAGCCATGTTTCGTCGAATAAGATCACCCACCGGGGATTTATGTATTCTGAGAAGCCGACAAAGGGTTTTCCGCTGTCATCCTGGGGCAACGGCTCCCTGAACGGGAGCACGCGGATTCTGTTCAAGAACGATATCGACCTTTGGGTCAAGGGATCGAACTCTCTTATAGATTCGATCACATCAGCTGAGAACTCTATTCTGAAAGGATTTTCGGTGTCAAAGGGATAGACATCAACTATCCCTCCCCTCACCGCCATCTCGCCAACATTCTCCACGGCAGACATCCTCTCGAATCCGCTATCGCTCAAAGCTTCTATCAGTTTGTCCCTGTCGATCTGATCGCCTTTTGAGATGCTTTGAATTAGACCACGGAAAAGATCTGGGGAGATGACTGGCTGCAGGATCGCTCTGGGTGTGGCAACGATTGCGGCTGTTCCAGGCTCTAGCGCACCGTGGAGCGCACATATCCTCTGTTCAGCAGTCTCCAGCGAGGGCTCCACATCTTCAGGTCTTGATGGGAGACTGAAAGCTGCAGCAGTCAATGAGAGGAGGTCGTGATAGAAAGTGAAAGCCTCGTCCTCCTCAGCAACCGTCAGCAGCACGGGATTGCCTATCGTTTCCCATATCAGTGCTGCAAGGAGAGGCTTTGCCGAGCCGGTGAGGCCAGAAACTGAAAGCCTTCTTTTGCCAGATCTAAGGGCAGATAAGATTCCTTCGAATGACGGTGAGTGAGATGCTCGATCTACGATTTCTCTGAGCGGAATCAATCCTTGTCCTCACCTTTGAATTTGTACCTCAGAGAGTAGGAAAACCTGATTTCCCTGCAGGATTCGAGTTCCCTCTTCTGTTCGGCCGAGATTGCATCGGAATCGAGAAGCTTATTCACCATGTCCTCTCTGACGCCCTGAACTTCTTCGACCAGCCCAAGATTGTTCAAGACTTCAATCAGCCTCTCTTCGTCCCACTTTGGCCTCCTCGTCTTGACCTGGGACATCACGATATTGTCCACGAACAGCCTTGTGTAGCCTTCAACCCCCATGTAGCCCTCAATCTTCGTGGCCAGCTCGTCTACTTGAGCATTTGAGGTTCTAACAATCTCTTTGAGTCTAATGTACTCTCTAACAGTATCCTTGATATCGATTCCATCAAAGACCTCGGTCTGTTCATCCTCGCTCTTGAATAGATGTTTCATTGCCGGACATAGATTCATGTAGTCGCAATACTTGCAGAGTCCTCCGGGCGTGGGGTCGAACTGGCCAGACTCGATTGCAGAAGCGGCACCAAGAACTCTTTTCTTGGCAGCTGTCCACGCCTCATCTGTGGGTTTAGTCTCAAAAAGGAAATCGAATTTCAGGAAGTGGAGTCGCATCAGTATGGGACGGCCGGGATAGAGGTCGTGTGCAAAGTGATGGTATATGGTCATCTGCGGGTCCTTATCAACCTCAGGCTGGGTGGGGAGCGTCTTTGATGTCTTGTAGTCTGTGATGAGGATAGTCCCGTCTTTGCTTCGGCTGACTCTGTCGAGCACCCCTACAAGAGTATGGTTTTCGAGAGGCAGTCGAAATCTCTGCTCAACTGCCAGCACCTCCTCTTCGAGGGGAACGTAAACTTGGTAGTAGTCTTCCAGCATCTTGATGCCGAGAGGCTTGTAGTCGGCCATACCTTCAGTCTCCGGCAGTTTGCTCCACCTCTTTTCGAATTCCTCCATCAGTTCTTCAAGGGCAGGTGTCTTCATGTTCCTGGGGTTGTGAAGAAATTCGAGCACCTCGTGGATGAGCTTGCCAAACTCAAGGTTCGCGTGCGGTTTTTCGGGGAGCCTGTCCACATAATGAAATTTATATCGCTGGGGGCAGGAGAGATACATCTGGACTTTGCTGTGAGAAAGCTCCAAGCCTACCTCTGGGTCCGGTGATAGGTTAGACTAGTGCTTCGATTCGCAAATACAGTGACATTCCATTCAAGGGACATTGCTCCAGGTTGCTCACTTAGCACTCGTTCTGAGTGAATGAATTCGTCATCGAATTTATGAATCGAAAGCCTAGACAGAAAAAACCTGTGATTGTGGATGTGGTTCACATCCCTGGCGCTGCAGTTCCCCTCCACCGGCCTGCTATGAACATCTCGGCAACAAGCACAATCAGAACCAGTATAATCAGAGGGTTGGTCAATTCAACACCCAATCTTACATCAAAGATGGACGAGCCCGGCTTCTCACCCCGGCCCAAGAACTGGGGACTCAGCTCCGCCAGGAGAGCTCTGACCTCCTCTTCTTCTGCTCTGCTCACGTCTGATTCCTTAGAGACCGGATTGACGGCGAAATATGCCAGGTTTGAGTCCGAAACAGCCATTGTGTATATTCCGGGTTCCTCTGTATCCTCGTATTCTGCATACATCCGGCCCGACCTTACTCTGGGCTTAATCCTGACGGGTCTGCCGTCGGGCGGTTTACACACTATCCCTTCAAGGCCACTGACAGACAGAGAAAGCCTTTCCCCCACATTCACATTGTAATCCCCCTCTTCTCCCAGGGATGGATACCGGAAGATGCGGTGGATGAGTGGGACGTATATGGCCTTGAGCGGGAGGTCGCTGGAAGAACCATCAAGAGGTATGGTGGAAAGGAAGACCTTTCCTTTTCCCGCGCTGGACTCAATGATGAATGGGGTTCCGTCAGAAAACCTGGCAATGACGCCGGAGGTTCCAGTACAAACCAACCTGTTGTAAACACGAGCAATACTCAAGTCACCCTTGTCCTTATCCTTGAATTGGGAGAAGACAGGATGAGTGTAGTCGGAGTATGTTATTCTGAGGAAAAAGGTCTTGTCTTTTGTTGCGGGTTGACCTTGCCTGACCCTGGCCGACGAGAGCTTCGGCAGCAGAACAGAATTGTAGAAGTGAATATCAGCTGAGGGCCCTAATGCCATAAACAGGCCTCCACCTTTCTGAACGAAGTTTGTAAGTCTCAGTACATCTGCTGAGGTGAGAGACGAGACGCCCAGCAGTGCAATCACCGAATAGTCTTTTAGATCAATCGATGGGAGTTCGCCCTTGCTGAAGGTCTTGGGGTTGAACATCGATAGACCTTTTTGCGGACTGAGGGCCGTCTCCACGTAGCCCCTTTTCGTGAGTCGCCTGTCCGATATGAGAGCCACCTTTATCTCGCCGGGTATCTCGAAGGATGTGAATCTGTAATTGTCGGCTGTGAGGTCATCTCTGCCTATCTCTACACGGAGGTGATGGAGTCCAGGCTCCTCCACGGAAAAAGCCAGCTCCACTGTCCGGCTTGAAGTGGCGGGGATGGGAACCTCTTTTACACCCATCTCACGGCCGTCGAGTCTGGAATGGAGTGAGACGTTCACATCTCTTGGGCTGTAATTCCTCAAGGTGGCGATGAACTCGACTCTGCCACGCTCAAAGATAAGGGGATCAGTCAGAACGAGATCCTCCAGGGCGACGTTGTGACCGTCTCCAGTCATGCCAGAGTCGAAGACGTACAGTCTCTTCCCCTTGCCGCCGTGAATTCCACCTCTGGAGAGAGACTCAAAGCCTGACCTCTGCATGTCTGTAAAAAGATACATCTCCCTGTTCAGATTCCTGGAGCCCTGGAGCATGGTCATTGCAATCTCGAGAGAGGGTCTGAAGTCCGTGTACCTTGAAGAGAGTTCTGCATCCATTATTGCGCTTCTCAAGAGGTGTTTGTCATGGACAGGATTTTCAAAGACAAGCCTGGAGATGTCTGATGCAAGGATTAGAGATGCTTCGTCCCCTTTGTCCATCAGTTTCAGAATTTCTTCTGCGGTGGTTTTAGCTCTGGAAAAACTGCTCTTGCCTTTTCCCACGCGGCCCATGCTGTAGGAGTTGTCCAATATGAATACCGAAGAGGCTCGCGCATGGGAACTGAGTGATCCGAAACTGGTCGATTTCAGAATGGGGCGGGAGATAGCGATGGCAAGTAGGACAACTGCCAGGCATCTGAGTATTAGAAGAAGCATCTCTCTTATGCGGAACCATCTCGTCTTTCTTCCTTCTATCCTCTTCAGGAACTCAAGAGAGGAGAACTCGATAACCTTGAGTCTTCTTCTGTAGAGAAGGTGAATCAGAAAGGGGATGATCCCTGCCGTAACTCCCAGAAGAAAAAGTGGATTCAAGAAAGTCATGGTGTCAACTCAATCTTTCCTTCCATGGGAAACATCGACACACCCATCTCCCCCCCATCGAAGATCGAAAACTGCGCAATGTCTCTGGTTCAACTGGTGGACGATCAGACTGGACTGCCTCCCTCAGGTCTTTTGCTTCCTAATGCAACCTTTTCCTTTTTGCAAGATAGGAAGTGAGGGCGAACCCGTATGGAGTGCTGGTATCAATTGGCACGTAATCAATGGAGTTTTCCCTGCATCTTCTTTTGTACGATTCCATGAAGGCCCTTACTCGCTGCCTGTACTCCCTTCTCAGGTGCTGAGGATGGACAGGGATTTCTTCATTCGTTTCCATGTCTCTGAAAATGGCAGACTTCTGGAAAGGGAACTCCAATTCGTATTTGTCCAGGACGTGAAAGACTATGACCTCATGCTTCTTGTGTCTGAAGTGCTTCAGGCTGAGAAGGACCTCTCTGGGATCATCCAGCAGGTCTGAAATGACTATGATAAGGCCACGCCTCTTTATTCTCTCGGCCAGCTCGTGAAATGTGACTGAAACGTTCGTCTCTCCCCCAGCAGAAAGACTATCCAGCTCCTTGAGGATGTTATGAAGGTGCAAAGCAGTTGACCTTGGTGGGATGTATCTTCTTATCTTTGTGTCAAAGGTGATGAGGCCAACTGAGTCCTGCTGCTGAAGCAGAAGAAATGAGAGGGAAGCAGCAAGGAGGGAAGAGTATTCCAATTTTGATATCGCTCCTGAACTGTAAGCCATGCTGCCACTTGCATCCAGCAGCACATAGCCTTTCATATTAGTCTCTTCCTCATACTCCTTGATATAGTATCTATCTGTCTTTCCCCAAACCTTCCAGTCTATCCTTCTGATTTCGTCTCCTTGCATGTACTGTCTGTGTTCGGTGAACTCAACGCTGAAACCTCTGTATGGGCTCTTGTGAAGGCCTGTAAGAAACCCCTCAACTACCAGTCTGGCCTTCAGGTCAAGGCCCTTCAGCTTTGTTACGACCTCAGGGTTCAGAAACCTTCTGTAAGATTGCTCTACAGGCATCAGCTTTCCTTTTTGTGAAGATCTTGAATAATTCTGTCAACGATGTCTGTTGAAGCAATCCCATCGGCTTCTGCGTTGAAGTTGGTCAAAACTCTGTGGCGGAGGACAGGCATGGCTACATCCCTCACGTCATCTTTTGAAGGGGTGTATCTGCCGTCTAGAACTGCTCTCGTCTTGGCACCCAGTATCAGGTACTGTGAAGCCCTTGGTCCTGCGCCCCACGCTACCCAGTCATTAATGTATTTGGGCGCTCCATCACTGTTTGGTCTGGTCATGCTTACCATGTTCACAGCATATTTGACAACGTGGTCTGAAACCGGAACTCTTCTCACCAATCTCTGGAGCTCCAGTATCTCCTGTGAATCAAGGACAGTTTGGAGACTCGCTTCGTATGCGCTGGTTGTAGTCCTGACAATCTCCTCTTCTTCCGAAGGGTTGGGATAATCGATGTATATGTTGAACATGAACCTGTCCAGTTGGGCTTCGGGAAGGGGATATGTCCCTTCCTGTTCAATGGGATTCTGCGTGGCAAAGACGAAAAATGGTAGATCCAGCGGATAAGTATTCCCTCCGGCGGTCACCTCGCACTCCTGCATCGCCTGAAGAAGTGCTGCCTGTGTTTTAGGAGGCGTCCTGTTGATTTCATCTGCGAGTATGATATTGGCAAATATGGGGCCTTTTGCAAACCGAAAACTTCTCTTCCCTGTGGCTGTGTCTTCGTCAATGATGTCTGTACCGGTGATGTCAGACGGCATCAGGTCTGGAGTGAACTGGATTCTGTTGAAGGAAAGTGAGAGGACTTGGGAAAGGGTGTTGACCAGCATCGTCTTTGCAAGTCCCGGTACTCCAACAATCAAACAGTGGCCGTTTGCAAGCAAGGCGGTCAAAAGCTGGTCTATCACCACCTTCTGTCCGACTATCACCTTCTCAATCTCTTTTTCAATCTTCTGACGAGCTTCTCTCAGCTTCTTTACGGCCTGGACATCTTTCTCGTTTTCAGTCATGTGACCTCCGTGGAGACAAAAAATGACGGACCTGCCTCCCGTCTTCCCATATTCTACTATACATATATTAGACTGTCAATAACTGAAAGAGTTCCCACCTAAAGCTGTACGCTGTACGCTGTACGAAAACCGCCCCCATGAATACCTTACGCGTTCGGCGCATCAGGTTTTGTAGGGGCAGGGCCTCAACATTTGAGATCGTAGATCGCAGATTTAAGATTGAAAGATAAGGATTGAGGCTCGAGATGAAGAACAGTGTGGGCGGTTCGCGAACTACCCCTACAAATTCGCCCGGGCTTACTCAATGCCCGATCATCGATCTTAGATCATCAATCTTAGTATCATGGGGACAGCCCCCCAATTTTACATGAAGTAATACTTGCATATTCCCGAAAATTCGAAAATGCGCACATGTGCAAATGCGGGAATGGGCAATAGCCTCAGGTGAATGCAATTCATGTCCGGAGATTCGACTTTCAAGGTTCGACCCCGAGCCGGCGAGGGTTTTCGCAGGGCAAAGTCATTATTGACATCAAACGCACAATCCGCTATGCTTCATCTGGTAGGTAGGAACTTTGTATGTCGCGGCGATGATGGGCTGTTAACTTGGGCAAGAAGGTTGAAGTCAGAATCACTGACATTAGATTCGCAGAAGAATAACAAGCATTTTTATCTGAAATCGTGTAACAGTCTCACAGTATCAATTCTGAGAACAGATGAGCATCAAAGCTAGTGATTCTCAAGGGTTTACAACTACTAACACTTAATACCTTCACAGCCAATGAAGCGGAAATGGTATCAAAGTAGAACCGTACAGGGAGCGGTAATTAGCGGAGTATTCGCTCTGCTGGCAGCTGTTGTGGTCACCCGCCCATGGACCTGGCGGATGCCATCACGTAGCCGAGTAGACCAGTATCCTGTTGAGGTAGACTCCCCTGAGTCCGTATCCGACTCAATTCAGATACTACAGCCGTTATCCCTGAAAGTCATACGAGGAGTGTCCAAAGGCCAGATGGATTCAGTGCTCATCAGTAGACGACGCTTTGAGAATCTACGGGGACTGAGTCCCCTGGAATCCGGGAAACAAATATCAGAGATTCCGTCCGGAACGTTTTTCTTTGCATCGACATACTATTTCGATACTCGGGGTGATAACATTACGGATGTGTTAAAAAGATGTGTTGCGCGCAGAATCCGAAGCTTGCCAGATTATATGTTTGAGATCCACTATCTTTCCGAACGGGAGATTCTTATCATGGCATTCGTTTCTGATGAAACTGCATCCCGAATCTGCAGATTAGATGGATCCTCAGAGAGGAAGGTAACCTTATCCCCGCGCCCATGGAATCATGTCGATGCACTAGTCCTCTTACCCATAGATAGGTTCCTAAGAGCAAAAGAACGCGTGATTGAGATCGCTGAAAGAGATCGTATTTCTGTGCTAGATGTTACTCTTCAGTAGACTCATCACCTTGGATACGCAGATAAATGTGCTATTCTCAAGTATTACAGCTAAAGTTTAGCGGTACGACCAATTATCAGAACTGATAACCAAAGCCGGGGACAAGCATTCTTGTCTGAAATTCGCAACCCTTGACATGTAGGATTGTTGAAAAAGCATTTTTATCTGAAATCGGGTGACGCTCATATAGGATCTATTCTCAGGATAGATGAGTATATTGGGGACGGTGCCCTCCGACTTCGCAAAGGATTTTCAACCCTCCGACTTGGCGAAGGATCTTCGACTTGACATTTGACAAAAGTAGCGTCAAAAGCAGATTCTTCGTCGTCATTCACGAAGCGAATGACTCCTCAAGAATGACAACCTGATTCCGGTGATCAGAGGAGCGGTGTAGACGCCAACGGGCGTGGAAACCGCGCCCCTACAACTTCTGTCGCTGTCTTGATTTTCGATCTTCCCTTCGACAAGCTCAGGATCTCCAACTATTTTCGATTTTCGTGTTTATTGTAGTGTGGGGACAGCCCCCCAATTTTA
>SOJN01000148.1 GCA_004376575.1 candidate division TA06 bacterium
CTCGTGTGCGGAAGACTTTTTGCCTTGACAAGGTGCCTTTTAATGGGTGCTTCGTCACCCTTCGATGAACTCGGGAGGCCGTGAAACGCCCGCTCGTAAAACGAGCCGGGCGGGCAGGCAATATCTTCGACAGTTCGGAGTTTGTAGTTTTGGGGAGTTCTCCAGGGGTTATTGACATGGCATTTTGTTTTTGTTAGTATCCATGTCTATCCGCAATTCACTAGGCTAATAAAGGGAAGGTAGAAATGGCCGAAGAGACTAAAGTGAAAAGAAAAAGGATCGCAGCGACAGGGATGATGAAAAAGATCATGGCAGACTATTTCTACGAGATGGACAAGGCTGTCAAAGCTGGAGCCCCGAAGGTCGCGTGGTGCACGAGCGTGGGGCCTGCCGAGCTCCTCCGGGCAATGGGTTTCCTCGTCCACTTTCCAGAAAACCACGGGGCAATGCTTGGAGCAACAAGGACAGCCAACGATTACATACCACTGGCAAACGCAATCGGCTATTCTCCTGATATATGTTCTTATCTTACCAGTGATGTTGGGGCTTATCTGAAGGGAGAAACACCTCTTTCTAAAGCATATCCTGGCATAGAAAACGTGCCCAAGCCGGATGTTCTTGTCTTCAACACCAACCAATGCAGGGATGTACAGGACTGGTTTGGCTGGTATTCAAGGGAGTTCAAAGTCCCCATCATGGGAATCAATACTCATAGAGGAGTAAGGGAAGTCACCAAGTCCCACATCGACAGTGTGGCGAGGCAGATAGCTTCTCTGGTCCCGGGGCTCGAAGAGATATCAGGAAACAAATTCGACCTGGAAAGACTTCAAGAAACTGTGGATCTCTCTCTTGAATGCAGCCAACTCTGGCGCCAGGTTCTGGAAACGGCTGCCAACATCCCATCTCCATTCACATTCTTCGACGGAACCATCCACATGGGTCCAGCAGTAGTACTGAGGGGAACAAAGACAGCTGTGGACTACTACAAGGCCCTTCTTGCAGAGCTGAATGACAGAGTCGATAAGGGAGTCGCGGCTGTGGAAGGTGAAAGGTACAGGCTTTACTGGGAGGGGATGCCGATCTGGGGTAGGCTGCGAGACCTCTCGGAGTTTTTCGCTCATCTGAAGGCCTCTGTGCTTGCATCCACCTACTGCAACTCCTGGATATTCGATGCATTTGACCCAAAGGAACCCTTCGGAAGCATGGCCAAAGCATACACACTCCTCTTCATTGTCCGCTCTGACGAAGAGAAAGAGAAGTACATAGAGGATATGGTCACGAAATTCAAGCTCGACGGCATAGTATTTCACGACTCCAAGACGTGTCCCAATAACACAAATAGTAGATATGGAATGCCGGAGAGGCTGCGGGAGAGTCTGGATGTCAACACTGTTACCATCTTTGGAGATCTGAACGACCTCCGCTGCTACTCGGAGGAACAATCAAAGACAAACATTGAAGCCTTCATCGAACAACTGGAGAGGAAATAATGGTCCTGGGAATCGATGTAGGAGCCTCCGCAACAAAAGGAATTCTTCTCAATCAGGACCGGCAGGTTGTGTCCTTCTATGTAAGAGATTCAGGCGTAGACTTCAAACAAGCAGCGGAAGATACCCGCATGAACTGTATGAGTACTGCGGGAATAGCTGAGGATGATATCAAATACACTATTGCCAGTGGGTATGGGAGAAGGAGTGTCTCTTTTGCAGACGATATCAAAACCGAAATATCCTGCCACGCCAGAGGAGGTTACTTCCACCATCCCAAAGCCTGTACAATCGTTGATATTGGGGGCCAGGACAGCAAAGTCATCAGAGTAGACGATGCAGGTAAGCCCATTTCCTTCAAGATGAACAGAAAGTGCGCGGCGGGCACAGGCGCATTCCTGGTGGAGACTGCTGCCAGGCTCTCAATTCACCTTGAGCAAATGGAAGGCCTCGCACGGGGAGCCCAGAAAGAGATAGAACTGGGATCATTCTGCACTGTCTTCACCAAGACAGAGATACTGGCCAGGATCTCTGAAGGAGCTTGCGCAGAAGACATAGCAAGAGGAGTATTTGGTTCGGTCATCAAGAGAATCATAGAGATGGATCCACTGACAGGAGATGTGGTGATGACCGGTGGAGTCATCGCACACAATCCTTTTCTTGGAGAGATGTTTGAGAAAAAACTGAACAGGAAACTGTTCGTCCCCGAAAAGCCGCAGTTTGCTGGAGCCCTTGGCGCAGCACTTTTCGCTCTTGAACAATCCGGAGGCTGAGTATGCTCGACTACCTCTTCAAACCAAAATCGGTTGCTGTCATCGGTGCATCGAACAGAAAACTGACCATCGGCTACAGGATACTCCAGAATCTTTCAGAATCGGGATACAAGGGGCAGGTGTATCCTGTCCATCCCAAGGAAGATAAGATTAGAAACCTCAAGGCTTACAGGTCCGTACTTGATGTTCCGGCTGAACTCGATGTCGCGCACATAGTCGTGAAAAGTTCTCTTGTGCAGACAGTGCTGGAAGAGTGCTGCAAGAAGAAGGTTAGATCAGTAATCATCAATACAGCAGGCTTCAGCGAGGTCGGTGAAGAGGGGAAAGAACTGGAGAGTAAGATAGTGGACATAGCCCGAAAAGGGAATGTTCGCGTCTTCGGCCCGAACTGCCAGGGAATCATGAATTCTGACCCGGATGTGAGGGCTTACTGCAACTTCACCTTCACAAGGATGAATCCGGGGACAATATCCATTGTCGCCCAGAGCGGTGGGGTTGGCGAGGTCATAAACCAAAGGCTCTACTCACTTGGTGAAGGGTTCAGGATGTATGCATCGACAGGAAATGCAGCAGACATAAGCATTCCCGAGATAATGAACTACTGGGCGAATGATGATGGAACAAAAGTGATAATAGTCCACGTAGAAAGCCTTGCGGATCCAAAGAAATTTATGGATATAGCAGCTGAGGTCGCAAGGAAGAAGCCTGTACTGGGAATGAAAACCGGAAGGACGGTCGAGGGTGCCAAAGCCGTCGTCTCGCACACTGGAAGGCTTATGGGGGAAGGAATGCCCATAGAGCTGATGTTTGAGAGATGCGGAATTGTCAGTTTCCGTGACCAGGATGAGCTGTGCCAGGCGGCAATTGCGTTTGCAAAGCAGCCTCTTCCGGAGGGAAACAGAGTTGCCATTGTTACCAATTCCGGTGGACCTGGAATTATAGCCACTGATGGATGCATTGAGGCCGGGCTGGAGCTTCCTACGTTGTCGCACGATACGCAGACTACACTTAAGGAGAATCTTTTCCCGGAGGCCACTGTAAGCAACCCTGTAGATGTTCTCGCTACGGCAACACCGGAGCACTATGGGCTCACCCTCAGAGAACTGATAAGAGATTCCAAGGTGGACTCAATACTGGTCAATTTTATCACACCTTTCTTTGTAGATTGCGAGGGTGTCGCACGCGAAATAGTGAAGGCCTCTGAGAAGAGAGAGAAACCCGTCATTGCCGTGATAATGACAGACAGAGAACAACAAGCAGAGACCTTACGAATCATCAGAAAAGGAAACATACCCACATACGACTTCGCTGAGATGGCCACAAAAACACTGCGGGCCATGGTGAGAATGTCTGATTATCATCAGAGAGCCAAGGAACCCTTTGAGCCATTTGGAGACGTAGACAAAAATGCTGCCCGTTCGCTGGTAACAACTGCCCTGAAAGAAAAGACAAACATACTTGGTGCGGAGCAGTGTGTGCAAATTCTCGATTTCTACCGGATACCACAGGCACCAGCACTGGTGGGAGCAAATTTGCACCAGTGTCTTTCGGCTGCAAGAGAGATTGGTTTCCCCGTTGCCCTGAAGGTCGATTCTGTGGACGTGATTCACAAAACCGAGGTCGGCGGCCTTTCTTTGAACATTGCCAATGAACAATGTCTGAAAAAAGAGTTTAATAATCTCCGCGGCAAATTCAGGAACTATAGTCCGCAATATCTTGTCCAGAAGTACCTGACAGGCGGAATAGAGGTGATTGCAGGGGCCAAAACAGTAGACGGCGTCGGCCACGTCGTAATGTTCGGCCTGGGTGGTGTCCTTGTGGAGGTCATGAAGGACGTAGTATTCCAGTTCGCACCACTCAATAGAACTGGAGCCCAAAGGATGATCAAATCTACAAAGGGTTATCCTGTTCTTAGAGGTTTCAGAGGCCGGGAAGGTGCAAACACAGAAAGGCTCATAGAGATATTGATGAGAGTGTCACAGCTCGTGACTGAAGTTCCAGAGATAGCCGAGCTCGATTTGAATCCCATAATCGCGTACAAAGACCCTTCCAGGACAGTCGCGGTAGACGTGCGGATCAAGATCTCTGGCTGAGAACCTACAGAAACCCTCTGGAGGATTTGGCAATGGGTGTACCCTGGCTCAATCTAGGCGAGATCCTCGTAGTGAATTCCAAAAAGTACAGAAACAAGCTGGCCCTCAAGGAAAGAGACAGAGCGTTCACGTTCGGGGAGCTGAACGTGAGGACCAACCAGCTCGCCAATGCATTGGTTTCAATGGGATTGAAAAAGGGCGAAAAGGTGTCATGCCTTCTGGAGAACTCCATCGAAATTGTCGAACTCTATCTTGCCGCTGCCAAAACGGGAATGGTGCTGAATCCTATCAACTTCAGACTGTCCCCTAACGATGTGGAATACATAGTGGGCGACTCTGACGCAAAGGCGATAGTAGCACACGAGGAGTTCACCCCCTGTATCGATGAGATCAGGGGGAATCTTCCAAACGTAAGAAACTTCGTCTCGGTAGGAGAAGAAACCCCTCCGGGATACGTAAACTACGAATCTCTGCTGGCTGAGTCCTCAGATGATGAGCCCAGGGCAAAGGTCAATCCTGAGGACAACTGGGTACTCCTCTACACCTCCGGGACTACAGGGAAGCCCAAGGGTGTTGTCCGTTCACACGAGTCCTATGTTGCGTTCTATTTGATAAATGCAATAGATTTCGGTTTCAGTGAACATGACGTCTGTCTTAACATAATGCCCCTATCCCACGTCAATTCTACCTTTTTCTCTTTCACCTTTACATACATCGGCGGAAGCCTCTATATCCATCCAGCCAGCCATTTTGACCCTGTTGAAATCCTGGAAATCATCCAGAGAGAAAAGATAACCTTCATATCTCTGATACCTACTCATTACAATCTCATTCTTAATGTGCCAGAAGAAGAGAGAAGGGAATACGATGTCAGTTCTATCAAGAAACTTCTTTGTTCCTCGGCTCCTGCCCGGAAAGAAATGAAGAAAGCAGTGATGGAGATGTTCAAGGGGGTGGAGCTGTACGAAGGATATGGATCCACTGAAGCAGGCATAGTCACAGTTCTCAAGCCTTATGAACAGATGACAAAACTCGGTTCGATTGGCAGAGAGTCGTGCGGTACGAGTATGATCAAGATTCTTGATGAGCAAGGCAACCCCGTTCCAGTGGGACAGGTCGGAGAACTTTACTCCAGGGGTCCAATGCTATTCGACAAATACCACAAACTTCCAGAAAAGACTGAAGAATCTTTCAGAGAAGGCTGGTTCACAGCAGGTGACATGGCAAAAGAAGATGAGGAAGGATACTTCTATATCGTCGATAGAAAAGACAACCTGGTAATCACGGGCGGGGAGCATGTCTATCCATCCGAGGTTGAGGAAGTGGTTGCGCGCCATCCGGCCGTTTTTGACGTGGCTGTAATCGGAGTTCCACACGAAAAATGGGGAGAAGCTGTCAAGGCAGTCGTAATCCTCAAGCATGGAAAGATGGCGACTGAACAGGAGATAATAAAGTTCTGTGTTGGAAAGATGGCCTCCTTTAAGAAACCGAAATCTGTCACATTTATTGAGCCAGAGGAAATGCCCAGAACCGGTACAGGAAAGATACTCCATCGGGAGTTGCGCAGGCGTTTCACAAAGAACAAGAATCAAGCGTGAAGCATCACAGATCTGCCCCTTCTGCCCACCGTTCTGTCCCTTCCGACCGGCCGTGGTTTCGACACTGGCCCAGCGGTGCACCCAAACACATCGATTATCCGCAAAAGCCCCTCCCATTTCTTTTGGAGGACACGGCAAGAAGAAGCCCTGACAGCATCGCCTTCAGTTCCGGCACAGATTCAATAGCCTTCTCAAAACTTTCGCAGAAATCGGACGCATTCGCCTCCGGGCTTCATTCAATCAACATACGCAAGGGCGACCGTGTACTTCTTCTTCTACCAAATATTATTGAGTTCGTTATCAGCTTCTATGGGACGCTTAAATCAGGTGCAGCCGTCGTGTCGCTTCATCACCTTGTAAGGGAGGCTGAACTTTCAAAAGCCCTTGAAGAGAGTGAACCAAAGGCAGCAGTCATCCTGAGCAGCCTCTCCCCCGCTGAACGTGAGGTTCTGAATAAGTCCAGGGTGAGAGTCATAGAAGTTGGTGAACTGGCTGCAAGCAAATCGATCAGTTTTGGTCAATTCGTCTCGAAACGGAGAGCGTACCCACACGTATCTGTTAGCGCTGATGACCCTGCCGTAATTCAATACACGGGCGCTACAACCGGCGCACCAAAACCAGCAGTCATGTCACATTTCAACCTTCTCGCCAATGCAGTGCAAAATGCAACCTGGTTTGGGTGGGATGAGAATGAAAAGGTTCTGGGAATTCTGCCGCTTTGCCATACATGGGGATGCTCGTGCTGTATGAATTCCCCAATATACACAGGAGCAAAAACCATTTTTGTGGGAAGATTTGATCCTGAGGTTGTTCTCCAGACCATCGAAGCTGAACATGCAACCGTTCTCTACGGATCAGCGACTATGTTCTCAGTGTTGTTGAATAGCCCCGGGATTGAAAGGTTCAACCTTTCCAGTCTCAAATGGGTGAAGGCAGGAGCCATGCCAATTCCTGTTGAACTCAAAAGGAAGTGGGATGAGAAGACAGGAATACCGCTGGTGCTAGGGTATGGCCTGACTGAGGCTTCCCCTGAGACCCACGACAGTCCTCCAAACAGAATCAGAGAGGGGACGATCGGAATTCCAATCATAGATACGGACGCGAAGATAGTCGATCTGGAGACGGAAAATGAATTAGAGCCCGGGAAACCAGGTGAACTGCTGATTCGAGGGCCTCAGGTTACAGAGCTTGGATACCTGAACGATGAGGAAGAGACAGAACGTGCACTCCGAGGAGGCTGGCTTCATACCGGAGACATAGGAATAATGGACGCGGAAGGTTATTTTACCCTTGTGGACAGGAAGAAGGACATAATCAAATACAAAGGCTACACCATATATCCTGTAGAACTGGAAGATCTGCTCTATGGACACCCCGCAGTAAGAGAGTGCGCCGTGGTCGCAAAGAAACACTCTGAGTTTGGGGAGGTCCCCAAGGCATTCATCGTGTGCAAAGAGGATTCAGCGTTAACGGAAGAAGACGTAATTGAATTCTGTGAGAAGAGAGTTGCTCCATACAAAAAGATAAGAGAAGTCGAGTTTATTGAGTGTTTGCCCAAGACGCCGGTGGGCAAAGTTTTGAGAAGAAAGCTGAGAGACAAATGATGAATCACAAACTACGAATTACTAATTGCAAAAGTGTAAGAGGATCGATTTACGAATCCCGTCGCGTTTTTCGGCGTGGGGGTTTCCTTCCTTTCCCTCTTGACAACATTTTTGTGTCAAGTTATGATAACAGTCCGCTCTCTTTATCTTCGATGGTTTCCCTAAGTGTTTGGTGCTGTTGGCTTTAAGCCGCCAAACTAAAGCACAGGAGGAAGAAAATGTCACTTGATTGGCTGCCCAGGGACGATGAAGTGAAGAACCACGCGCTTTGGGGCAAAGAACATTTCGGCACAGAGCCCCCCTGCGTGATTTATGAAAAGAGACCTGTCATAGATTCAGATGGAAATGAAGTCAAAGGGCTCTATTCTGCATGGGTCATTCTGAACAATCCTAAACAGTACAACTCATACACTACTGAAATGGTCAAGGGAGTGATAGCAGGTTTCCAAAACGCCTCACTCGATAGGAGCGTTGTCTCTGTGGTCTTCACCGCCGTGGGTGATAGAGCATTCTGCACTGGCGGAAACACCAAAGAGTATGCTGAATACTACAGCAAACGGCCCAATGAATACGGGGAGTACATGGACCTGTTCAACCAGATGGTGGATGCTATCCTCATGTGCAAGAAGCCTACCATATGCCGGGTGAATGGGATGAGAATTGCTGGTGGCCAGGAGATAGGAATGGCCTGTGACATAGCCATTGCGGCTGACACTGCAACCTTCGGGCAGGCGGGACCGAGACATGGGTCTGCCCCTGACGGGGGCTCAAGCGACTTCCTTCCGTGGTACTTGAGCATAGAAGACGCACTGTGGAACTGCGTATCATGCGAGATATGGAGTGCGTACAAGATGAAAAGGCTTGGTCTCATTACCAGAGTGGTCCCTGTCATAAAGGACGGAGAAAAGTGGATAAGAAACCCGATGGTAATCACAGGCAAATACGTGGAGGACGGGGAAATCGTTTATGGAGAGCTGGTTAAAGGAGAAGAACTGAAGAAAGCAAAGGAATTCTTGAAGGGAGGCAAGAAAGATTTTGGACTCCTGGACGCGGCAGTTAATGAAGTCATCTGGAAATTTGTCAACCTGATGCCTGGATGTCTGATAAAATCAATAGATGGTGTCCGAATGAAGAAGAAATTCTTCTGGGACGTGGCCAAACTGGCAAACAGACACTGGCTTGCAGCAAACATGTCCACGGAAGCGTTCCTTGGTTTCCACGCGTTCAATACTAAGAAGATAACCGGCAAAGACGTGATTGACTTTGTGAAGTATCGTCAGTTGATTGCCGAGGGACACGTGTTCGATGATTCACTTGCTGAGGAGGTATTCGGGAAGCCGAAACCAGAAGCTGAGTGAGAACGACTCTCACAAAACCTTCATCCAAACAACCCCAGATTGGGAAAGGAGTAATCGAGGAAATGAAGAAAAAGGAAATCTTCTGGATTCCCAAGAAAATCGACGGCGGCGGTCCCGCCCTCATGAAGAAGATGAAGAAGAAGATTGTCTTTCTTTCCGCCACGCGCACACCCTTTGGAGAGGTGAATGGCTCCCTGAAGACGTTCACTCCTATTGAGCTGGGGGCGCTGGCAGCGAGAAGCGCCATTGAAAAAGCGGGACTGAAGGGACGTGAACATCTGATAGATGAATCAATCTTCGGGAACGCCCAACACACAAGCATCGACTCGCACTACGGTGGAAGACACGTTGCCCTCCGCGCGGGTCTACCTTATGATAAGCCCGGACTCACGGTCAATCGGATATGTTTCTCAGGCGGAGAGGCTGTCATACAGGGTGCAAAACAGATTATTCTTGGCGAAGCAGAAATCGTTCTTGCTGGGGGGTATGAAAGCAGCAGTCAGGCACCCAGTCTGCAATATGGCGCCTCACTGGGCTTCCCGTACATGGCCGGGGCAAGAGTATACCACTTGTTCAAAGACGGTCTTCAGGATACATACATTAACATGGATATGATGGCGACTGCTGAGAGATTAGCAAAGCTGTATGGCGTGACGCGAAAAGATGCTGATGAATTCGCCTACTCTTCCCAGATGAAAGCGAAGGACGCAATAGAGAAAGGGAGACTGGCCAAAGAGATAACGCCCGTGGTCATAAAGACCAGGAGGGGCGAGCATGTCGTCTCAGAAGATGGACACACAAGGCCCGAAGTCACGCTCAAAACACTCGCCGGGCTCAGGAATGTGAAGCCCGGGGGAATTCAGACTGCCGGCAACTCAAGCGGAATCGTTGATGGCGGCGCTGCCATAATAGTTGCCTCGAGTGAAAAGGCAAAGAAACTGGGGCTCCAACCGATAGGCGAGATTATCTCCTGGGGGACTGCGGCTGTTGATCCATATTACATGGGTATCGGTCCGGTGCCATCAAGCACAATTGCTCTGAAACGTGCAGGCATGACCTGGAAGAATATTGACCATATAGAGATCAATGAGGCATTTGCCGGCCAGTATCTGGCCGTAGAGCGTGAACTGAAATTGGACAGAGGCAAGGTGAACCTGAATGGCGGTGCGATTGCACTTGGCCATCCGCTTGGAGCAACCGGCACCAGACTCATTACTGCACTTATAACACTTGGGGGCGTCGGCCTGGCATCTGCATGCATAGGTGGCGGCCAGGGCGGAGCAATGATTCTGAAAAGTTACCTCTAGCGCCCGTTGAAAGGAGCACTAAAGATGGACAAAGGACTTGCATACAAAGCTGGGAAGAAATCAAAAGGTTGGAGTGATGTGGAGATCCTGGTGATCGGGGCAGGCACAATGGGTTCAAGCATAGCCCAGGCATATGCTCAGAACGGGTTCAACGTGGGCCTTCTGGACATATCTGGTGAAATCTTGGACAAGGGATTCGATACGATCCAAGCTGAGCTTGACAATGCGAAAGGACGTATATTCTCCCCAGAACAGGTGGAAGATATCAAGAGCAGGATACTGGGAACGACCAGTTACCCGAAGGCCTGCAAGGGGAAAAATCTTAAACTGGTCATTGAAACAGCCACTGAAAACATAGATATCAAGAAGAAGATCTTCTCCCAATTGGACAGGTTGTGCCGGCCTCACGTCGTTTTTGCAACCAATTCCTCTTCTCTTGACGTAAACCTGCTGGCACGATCGACAAAACGGCCAGACAAGGTTGTGTGGATGCATTATTTCTACCTACCGCACAAGAACAGAGCTGGAGAGTATGCCGGTACGGACACTGCAAGCAAGAAAACCATCGCACTGGCAGCCAAATACATGAAGCTCGGTGGAAAGGTGGCAACACCAATCCTGAGCAGCAGAAAGGGTGGTGCAGCAGACATTATATTCGTGTCTTTACTGCATGAAGCCGCACTGATGAGAGACGAAGGGTATGATATTGCAACCATTGAGGCTGCGGGAAAGAGAGCCTTCAGCATGCCAATGGGATTTCTGCAACTCATGGACGTGACCGGCGTGGCTGTTGGAATCTACGCCATGGAGTCTTTCTCAGATGATTCCAACAGAAATGATCCTGTCTACAAGGTTTATGGAGACTTTTTCTGGCCACCTGAATCATGCAGGGAGCTTATGCGGAGGTACAACAAGGCCGCGGACAAGTCCAGGGTGAGATGGGTCTCCAAAGATGACCTGGAAGCAAAACCCAAAGACGAAAAGACCGTGCAAATGCTGACTGAAAGATTCTTGGCCATCGGTTTCGTCACTGCCACTGAAGTGGTTGACGCAGGGGTCATAGAAATGGAAGATGTGGACAGGCTCGCGGAGAATGCCTTCCTCTGGAGCGAGGGGCCTTTCGCCATAATGAATAGAATCGGAATCAAGAATGCGAGCAGTATGGTTCAGGCAAGAGCTTCGCATGCGAAAAAGCAGCATAGAAGTTTCCCCATGCCAAAACTTCTGAAGACTCAGGCACAGAAGGGGAAACCATGGTCGATCACCATGAGTCCGGTGCTGTACAATGAGGAGATGGGCGGCAAGGTCGCCAGAATAACAATCTCTAATCCGAAGGCTGCTAATGCCCTCGATAACCGGGTTTTCGAGGAGCTGAGGAGCGCTTTCAAAAAAGCGAACAGTGACCAAAAAGTGAAGGTGATAATCTTCGATTCCGCCCCAATCAAGACTTTTATAGCGGGTGCCAACGTACCCGACTTCGTGAAGAACATGAAGGCCGGACGGTTTGAAAAGATACGTGATGATACTGCAATGTGGCAAGATGTTCTTTTCGACTCTATGACTGGGAAGGGCAAACCGAAGATCGCGATCGTGGATGGGCTCACCCTTGGCGGAGGGGTCGAAACTGCCCTTTCTTTTGCATTAGACCCCGACTCAGTTGTCATTGCAACTGACAGGACGTCTTATACCCTACCCGAGACAAAGCTTGGAATCTTCCCCGGGCTACGCGGGACTCTGGTGCTCCCTCAAATTATTTACAACAAGACCAAGGATTCTGAGCTGGCAGTGGCCATGGCAAGGTACTATATCCTCGCAGGTGGCACGTCCACATCTTCCCCCAGGCTTCTCAAATACCTGGGATTTGCGGATTTGATAGTCCCCGCACATGAGAGAGACGACGCTGCAGCAGAAGTTGCGGATGCAATAATCAAGAACAAAGGGAAACCCCTCAGTACGAAACAATTGAAAAGTCTCAAGATTAACGAGCTACCATCTGAGTTGAGCCTCGAAGAAAGGGAGGAGCTGCGGACGATGAAAGAGCTCTTCCTGACGCAGGATTTGATACCGGCTCTCTACGCTTATGGGCGAGGTGACAGAGAGCTCTTCTTTGTCGGAGAAGCTCGCTCGTACGCACGGAGGATTGCGCGGAGGGTGGCAAACAACTCTCCTAATGCGGTGTGGATTTCTAATTGGCTGATAAGCAAGGGGTTTGAGGACTTCCTGAAAGGAGTGGACACCAAGACGATCGCAGAGAGGGAGCTGAATGACTATCTGGTGCCGACATTCATGCACCCCGATGCTATGGTGGGATTGACTTCACTCCTGGAGCGTAAGTTCCCTGAGTTTCCACGGAGATATCCATTTTAAGGGGGAAAATCATGAAGGACCTGAAGGGGAAATCAGCTATTGTCACAGGTGGTAGCTTGGGTATAGGGACTGCGATAGCGCTGGATCTTGCGGCCAATGGTGTTAATATCGCTATCAACTACAGAAAGCACGCAGACGAAGCCAACGCCGTAGTCGAAAAGGCAAAAGGGATGGGTGTGAAGGCGTTGGCCGTGAAGGCCGATGTATCCAATTTTCAGGATGCTCAGAACATGGTTGACACGGTCGTCAAGGAGTTCGGGTCGCTGGACATACTGATCAACAATGCAGGAGTCAACTGGGATGGTGTCATCTGGAAGATGAGCGAAGAACAATGGGATACAGTGATAGGTATCGACCTGAAAGGTTGCTTCAACTACATAAGAGCAGTCTCCCCCATATTCAGGGAGCAGAAGCACGGGAAGATCGTCAACATAACCTCCATAAATGCGCTGAGGGGCAAGTTCGGGCAGAGCAATTATTCGGCTGCCAAGGCAGGTGTCATTGGCCTGACAAAGACAGCTGCAAAGGAACTCGGCAAATACAGCATCAATGTCAACTCCGTAGCTCCAGGACTGATAGAGACAGAGATGATAAAGAAGATGCCAGATGATGCGAAACAGGTGTCCATCAATGAAACGACTTTCAAAAGGCTGGGCACGCCGGAGGATGTAGCTCACGTGGTCGCATTTCTGTGCAGCGACCTTTCCAGGCACGTGACTGGCGAAGTCATAAAAGTAGACGGCGGGCAATATATCTGAAAAACAGATGTGCAGGAGGATAGCAATGGAACTGAGGGACGTAGTAATAGTGAGCGCTTGTAGAGCTCCGATGGGAAGGTTCGGAGGGACTTTGAAGAATATGGCTGCCTACGACGTAGGAGCTGTGGCGGTGAAGGAAGCACTCAAGAGAGCAAAGCTGAAGGGCGAACAGGTGGACGACGTCTTGCTCGGCTCTTGCAGACAAGCAGGAAATGGACCCAACCCTGCAAGAACTGCCGCGGTCAGAGGTGGAGTCCCCGCACAGGTACCTGTGATGACACTCAACATGGCGTGTCCCTCGGGCATGAGAGCGCTCGCGCAGGCCAGCCAGGCAATAAGGCTGGGAGACGCGAGCACAATCCTTGTCGGTGGATTTGACTCTATGAGCACCATCCCCTATCTTCTGAAAGACGTGAGGTGGGCCGGGTTCAAGATGGGTGACAAAACACTTCTCGATGGTTGGGCAGACTCTATAGATCCCCTCTGCGGGTTCGGAATGGGGATGACCGCGGAAAACGTTGCTGAGAAATACAAGATCACACGCGAAGAGCAGGACAAGTTTGCCTATGAAAGCCATATGAAGGCGGCGAAAGCGCAGGACGAGGGATGGTTTAATGAAGAGATCGTGTCAATCGAGGTTCCTCAGAGAAAGGGTGATCCCATCATCTTCGATAAGGACGAAACGATCAGGCGCGATACTTCGCTGGAGAAACTGGCCAAGCTTCGTGCTGTGTTCAAGAAGGACGGGTGCGTCACTGCCGGGAATGCGTGCGCAATGTCAGACGGTGCGGCAGCTATGATTGTTATGTCGCGGCCGAAAGCAAAGGAACTTGGTCTCAAGCCGCTCTTTTCGATCGTTTCCTATGCGCAGACTGCTGTGGAACCAGAAACCATGGGAGAAGGGCCGGGGTTTGTCATCCCTATGGCACTCGAGCGGGCAGGGATGGAGCTAGGAGACATGGATCTCATAGAGGTGAACGAAGCCTTTGCCGTTCAGATTCTGGCCAATGAAAAGAAACTCAACTGGGACCGCACCAAGCTGAACGTTCATGGTGGAGCGATAGCCCTTGGTCACCCGACTGGGATAAGTGGTGCACGGATCATTGTTACTCTATATCATGCGCTGAAGCAGAGAAACAAGGAGCACGGCATCGCGGCAATCTGCGGAGGCGGCGGCGTCACCATGGCCACTGTGATCCGCAGAGAAAACTGATTTGAATTCCTTCGACACAAGAACCAGGGCCTGTCTTCTGCGAGGGGCCTTCTCATTTCCTTCATCATTGACCCAGATTGCTTCGCTATCGCTGACCCTTGTCCTCCCTCGGCTCACGCCGATGAAGGACCAAACATGCCTCGTCTTTTCTCTGGAAAAGCCGGACCTTTTTGGCTCGCAATGACAATTGTCTTTCGGTACGAATGGAGCGTGGGCGCGGAAGCCGCGCCCCTACTTGCCTTGCGGGAAGTTACGAAGAACAAAAGAAGAGCTTGTCGTTGCGAGACCTGGGCCAACCAGGCCGAAGCAATCTGGCACAAGCAGATCCTTCGACTCCGTCCTTCGGACTCTACTCAGGACGAAAAATGACTCATGCCATCAAGCGATGGCATGGCCCTTTTTCGTTTTCTATTTTCCGGCGGCGGTGGGGCTGGGTTGTGTACCGGGCCATTCAGTCGATGCCGGTTTCTCCTTCGGTTGAGTGTACAGTTCCACCGTATTCCCCATTGGGTCCATCACGCTGAAACCCCAATAACTATCCTGTCGCCATTCGGGCTTATCCTTGAAAGTCCTTACATCTGCAGAGTTCAGTCGATCGACCACCCCGGCAAACATTTCTTCGGGGATATGTATGCCCCACGAGGTCATCTCAAGCGTTCCACCCTCGTAGCCGGGCTGCACTGTCCACTCTTCGAGCACCGGGAGCTTCTTGTCTGCACGGAAGAACATCATTTCGAATCCTTCACTCTTGTAGACAAGCCAACCCCATTTCTTCTCATTCCGGAATGATCCCTGCTTCAGGCCTATCAGATCTGTGTAGAAGTGACGCATGCTCTGCACATCATTGCACATATTAAAGATGAAACGGATGTTGATATCAGGCTTTCTAGTTGCCTTTTTTTCTTCCGCGTTCTCCATAGTACCTCCTGCCCCAAGAAGATGAAAACCATACTCCTTTCTGGCCAGGTTGCCTGAAACAAGGAGCTTCTATTGCAGAATGTGTTGGCCCCAAATCACTCCTTTCTTGCCCAAAAGATAGCGCGAACACCTTTTCCGGTATACGGATTGCCCCGTCTGTCCCCAAAGACTTCCAGGACC
Source organism: candidate division TA06 bacterium (assembly GCA_004376575.1). NCBI lineage: Bacteria > candidate division TA06 bacterium. The sequence goes on from SOJN01000148.1 coordinate 15,657, forward strand.
CGGAAATTGTGGTTTTTCAACCAGCCTTCAACCTCATCAGCAGTCACAGGATGTTTGCGACCGAGATGCTCGACACTGTTTTCCGTGCCGTCTGGATCTCGTGTGTACCAGGTGCGTTTCACGTGGAGAATTCTCTGTCCCCCGTAAAATTTCACCCACTCTACGGTCCACCTGCCCAGAGTGCCGTCTTTGCCTGTGCCCTCGAATATGACCAGCTCTTTTCCAAATGGCCCCTCCCCCCAATCTCCTTTGTAGTCGTTGTTGTCAATGTACAGTCGTCCGCCAACCACGAGCACTTCATATGCCAGCTGGATGCATCTTTCTTGAGTCTGTGCTGAGGGCAGTTCATAAAAAGCGTTACCGCCCATGATCACCAGATCATATCCAGAACCCCATTGACCGTCCAAAACGTCCTGCACCCTTAGCTTAACTCTGCCCTCCGCATTTGAACCGAGCCTGGAGACCTTCGCCACTGCCCGGGCATTCATAGCCGGGGCTATTTCTATGCCTGTCATTGTGTGGCCGTCCCGGGCTAAAGGCACCACAATTCGCCCTGTCCCGCTGAAGCATTCGAGGATGTTCAAAGGCTTGGACTTGCCGATAAGAGTACGGATCAACTCAATATCGTCTGTGTATGTCTCTGAGCGATCGTACAACTCAGCAAGTAGAGGTTGGTCGTAATTGGCTGAGTATCTGTGTTCTTCCATGGTCCTCACGAATCGAACAAAATGACCTTCTGACAAGTATATACGAATTCTCTGCCGTATGACAACTCGAAAAGACATCCCCGATCCTGCATTTGCAGGGGAAAAACCTTTTAGATTGGATTGGAGCAGGCTGTTCAGCTTCTTGAACTGCGACGTAATCACATGAGATCAGTGTGACTGCCATGGCTGAGAACCGAACCGCTACCTTTTCTCTTCCCGCCCGGGCCGTTTAACGGCCGCTCGTTTCACGGACCCCCTTGCCAAGGGGGAAGCCTGCCTGGGTCGTTCCACGGGGTATTTTTCGTCCTGTTTAGTCTTTGTTAGAGGTCACAAGCGAAGCGCAGTGAGCTCGTTACAAAGAGTTAATCCCGAAAGGAGTCGAGGGGAGCAAAGCCGAAGGAGAAGAGAAGGAGAGGGATGTGCAGAAATCTGAGGTACGCATAGAAGCCAGGTCTGCAGATTTCTCAATCTTATGCCTTGTTCAGAACCGGTTTTCTGTTAATATTGTCGGTGTTCTATGCCATTTCAGAAAGGAGATGTAATATGGACAAAGCTGTCAGTAAAGATGATATATCGCGTTTTTCGGAGGTCTTTGACGCGGATCCCAAGAACGTCCTTGCGTTGAATGCTGTTGCCAAGAGCGGAATCGGTGCCGTGGCATTGAACAGAGAAGTCGTGAATCGAGTTCACCACACATATTCGCATCTGATAGAAACACCTGAAGTTACGAACCAAAAGAAGAGTGGCAGGTGTTGGCTGTTTGCGGGGCTGAATGCATTTCGCCTCACTGCTACGAAGAAACTGAACCTGGAGAAGTTTGAACTCTCACAAGCCTATCTGATGTTCTGGGACAAGCTCGAAAAAGCGAACTTCTTTCTTGAAAACATCATTAAGACGCGCGATGAACCACTCGACGGAAGGCTGGTGATGTGGCTACTGGCAAACGCCCTTCCGGATGGCGGTCAGTGGGACATGTTTGTGAACCTCATAAAGAAATATGGCGTGGTCCCCAAGTTTGCAATGCCCGAAACAGAAAGCAGCAGTCAATCGGGCCCCATGAATGCTGTTCTTGTCGCCAAACTGCGTGAGTACGCGCAGGTCCTACGGAATATGCACGCGGATGCTGCCTCCACAGATGAAATGCGGTCAAAGAAAGGCGAGCAGATGACAGAGTTCTACAAGATGCTTACTATCCATCTTGGTAGGCCGCCGCAAAGCTTCTTGTGGGAATGGCGGGATAAGGACAAGGAGTTCCACAGACACGGCAACATCACACCACAGAAGTTCTTTGAGGAATTCGTGGGCTCCGACACGGACGACATGGTTTGCCTGATAAACGCTCCAACAAAAGACAAACCATATGACAAACTTTACACGGTGCAGTATTTAGGCAATGTAGCAGGTGGAGAAATTGTCCGCTATCTTAATGTCCCAATGGAAGTACTCAAGAAGGCTACTGCTGCCATGATTGCTGATGATAGAGCCGTCTGGTTCGGCTGTGATGTCGGAAAGATGATGGAACGCAAGATGGGTATCCTCGACAACGAGCTGTACGACTATGAGCTTGTCTTTGGTTCTCAGTTCAAATTGGACAAAGCGGGTAGGTTGGATTACGGCCACAGCAAGATGACTCACGCGATGGTGCTCACGGGGGTCGATCTTGACGACACCGGCAAGCCAATCAAATGGCGCGTTGAAAACAGCTGGGGGAAGAAAATCGGCGACAAGGGTTATTTTGTAATGGCCGACAACTGGTTTAATGAATTCCTCTATGAGGTAACAGTAAGCAAGAAATACCTGACTCCAAAACTGCTGGAAGTACTCGATACCGAGCCAGTTGTGCTCCCTCCGTGGGACCCGATGGGAGCGCTTGCCAGAAATGAATAAGCAAAATCAAAACACAGAGTGGTGCTAGGTAGGCAGGTGTCGAGCTATCGCCTCATACGCACATAGCTCTCATACCTCCGCTCAGCTATGTCTCCTGTTTTCACGGCCTCTTTCACTGCACACCCTGGCTCATGTGTGTGACTGCAGTCAAGACCAAATCGACATTGTCCTATGTAGGGCCGCATCTCGCGAAACAGATTGGCCATATGCTCGTCATCGATATTCCACAGACCCAGCTCTCTCATTCCCGGCGTATCAACAACACTGCCCCCGAAGTCCAGCTCAAACATCTCAAGATGACTCGTTGTATGCTTCCCCTTCCTTGTAGCTTCGCTCACCTCCTTCACGCGAAGGTCAAGGCCTGGCTGGATTGCGTTAAGCAATGTCGTCTTGCCTACGCCGGACTTGCCGAGGAAGACAGATACACGACCCTTCAAAGCCTCCTTAGCTTCCTCCAGGCCCAGGCCAGTAACCGCACTGGTCCTGACGACTGGATAGCCTATGTCTTCGTAGACAGAGAGTTCCTCCTCGACCTCTTCCCCCTTTGCCAAATCCATTTTCGTCATACAGATGAGTACCGGAACCTCAGCCGCTTCCGCGTCTGTCAGGTAACGATCCAAGAGCCGCCACTTCGGCTTGGGACGAGCAACTGAAAAGACCGGCACAACCTGGTCTATGTTTACGACAATGACTTGTTCGCGGAGCTTGCGTCCAGCAGCCCGACGACTCAATTTCGTTTCCCTGTGCTGGACCTCAGTTATCAAGCCAGATCCATCACCTGCATCAAGGAAGCTGACTATGTCCCCGACTGCAATTGGATCGACGGTCCTGATGTCCTTTACTGACACAACATGGGGTCGAATAGAGCTGGGGTCAGCAACCGGATAGATGAGACGCTTCCGTAACTTACTTGAGATGGAGCATGCCACAGTCCGGCCATCCGCCTTCACAAAATACTGGCCCAGGCTCTTCTTGAATACTCTTCCAGATTTCATATCTCCTGTATGGCTATTGTCCATTCTTTTTGCTCTCCTTTCTATGTGCAACCATGCGCACAAAGCCAATGTACTGACCACGATCAGCCTCCAGAACCTCCACATCGGATGGAAACTTCTTGGTGCCGGTGGCATGGATCGCCTTCTCATGCTGGAGCCAGACCTTCCAGCCATCTGGCATTGTGTCCACGAGCTCCACCTGCACCAAGCCAGTCTGCTCCCATAGCCGACGCCACCACGTTGTCGTGTGGAAGCTGAAGCACTCACTAGGGTCCCAGAAAACACCTCCACTCTTCTGTTTCTTCGTCAAGTATTCTGGTAGAGTGTCACTTTCAAAATCGCGCATCAATCCAGGGACCATGATGCCGATCTGTCTCCCGGTCCTGACAAACCTGACGAAATACTTGAGATAGAGATCGTCAGTGCCATAGTAGTGGTAGGAATCGATGCAGACAATCGCATCAAAGAACTCTTCAGCGTACGGGAGTGAGTGAGCTTCGGCATGGATTGGAAAGACCTGATCCTCAAGCCCCGCATCGCGAATCCGCTTCCAATTGTCTGCAGCCTCGATCCAGAGGTCGGTCGCCCATACCTGAACGCCAAACTCTCTCGCCAGAAAAATCGAACTCAGAGCTTTCCCGCAACCCATATCCAGCACTCGCATGCCAGGCTTCAATTCCATGTCACTGCACAGCCACTCAGCAAGCCAGAGTGAACTTGGCCCCATTTGATTCTCCAACACCCATTCAGCATCGTACTTCGAAGACATTGGGAACTGCTCAAGCTTCAGCATTGACGCCAGATCTCCTTTGCTTGGACTCATTTTGTTTCTCTCCTTTCTGTAGATTGAAAGGGCCGCGAAATCCTTCTCCCGCGGCACATCAGACACTCCATCTGGTCAAATAAAAAACCGCGGACGTTCGTCACGCCTGCGGCTTGGGTATAAAAGAAACGGCCGCCTCTTCCGGGGCGGTCGCCAGCTTTCAATCAAGAAAACAAACTAACAGCCAATACTCCCGGGGCGTGACAACACCAGAATCTCTATTCTCGCATGCATAAGTCACGCCTCCTTTCCAAACGGACCAACAGAACAACTACCGAAACGCCAAAAATATACACCCTCTCCTCAAAATGTCAAGCGGAAACTCCTGGACTCGGGGGACAGCCCCCGTGTATCTCGCTTTGCGAGAGACGGGGCAGGCATGGATTTTTTGGACTTTTGACCATCTGTCTCATCGGGCCGGGGCGGGGTGTGGATTTTCGATCTTCTATTTCCATCCGTCCTGGTTCTTAGCGGTTACCGCGAAAATGTAAAAGTGTCACGCCTGGCACCCGGGTTTGATGGGAAGTAAGGGGCGTATTGGGCGATAAGCTAAAAACTTGCAGTTTTCTCTTGACAGACTTCGCGAAGTAGCCTATATTTTGTATGAGAGTTTATGGTTACCGATATTGGTTACCGGGAAGCCCAAGACCCTGAAACCACGAGATTACACGAGATTAACACAGAGAAACCTTTATCCTAGGAACAAAACCAGAATATGAGAAATCTTGTAGTAATCTGTGAAATCTGTGGTTTCAGATTGTGGGGTTGAGATGACTGAAAACGACGTAGAGGCCAAGATATTTGGGGTTCTGCAGAAGTCTGCTGAGGGGTTGCAGAGTGAGGAGATCGCCGCCAATCTGGGTCTCACCCGCCACACTGTTGCCAAATACCTTGAGGTCCTCAGAGCCAAGAACAAAATCCACTACAGAAAGGTGGGCAGAACGAAGCTCTGGAAGACCCTCTTCGCAGACATCCACATCCGCTCGCTTGAAAAAGGCGACGTAGACACGATACTTGAAATAATGTCGAACATCGGTCGTCCGACAGCAGGAGAAGAAGAAGAATCTCTATCATACTTAAGAGAGACGGTGGAGCGTCACATAGAGAGAAATGAACCCTTGATGAACCTTGGCGCAGAGCTTGACAAGAGACTGGTCGGCTTCGTCATGGGTGAGATAAGGGCGTGGGAATTCGGCCAAAGGGAGAAGACGGGCTGGATAAAGGTTCTTGGTGTTGATCCAGACTATCAGGGAATGGGAGCCGGGAGGAAGCTTGGAGAGGCACTCCTTTCCAACTTCAAAGCGAGCGGAGTAGCCAGGGTCAGGACGCTGGTTAACTGGTACGAAGGTGACCTTCTCTCCTACTTCAGGACTCTCGGTTTCAACACGCTGAACATCATACCGCTTGAAACAAAGGTCACCACGAGGGATCGAATATGAAGCAGATTCTTCGGCCTTCGACAAACTCCCCTCGATGCTCTCCCCTCGACTTCTCTCGGGAGACCGTGAAACGGCCGCTCGTAAAACGAGCCGGGCGGGCAGGCCCCGTGTATCTTGCTTCGCGAGAAACGGGGCAGGCAGGCCTCAGAATGACACGGATGAAGTAGGACAGAACCTCTGACAGGAGAATGAAGATGAAGGAGATGTTCAAGGAGTTTTACGAAGCCAGGCATGAGTACGCCAAGGAATGGAAGAAGAAGAACCGCGGCAAAGTAATGGGTTATTTCTGTACATACGTGCCAGAGGAGATGCTTTACGCCGCGGGAGTTCTTCCGGTCCGAATTCTGGGAAGCCATGAACCCCAGGACCTGACCGAACCTCACATCTTTGGGATGTTCTGCCCGTTTTGCAGAGACTGTCTGGCTCAGGGTTTGAAGGGAAGGTTCGACTACCTGGATGGTATAATGATAGCTCAGTCCTGCCTGCACGTGAGGCAGGCCTACACTTCGTGGGACCTTCACATACCTACAGAGTACTCATACTATCTCTCCACACCTCATCACGTTCAGTCTCCTCGGGCTATCCCCTACCTGGCAGGTGAACTGGAGGATTTCAAAAAGTCACTCGAAGGGTGGCTGGGCAAGAAGATAACTGATGCGAACCTTGACAAAGGTATCCAAATCATGAACACAAACAGATCGCTCCTGCGAGAACTATACGAGCTCAGAAAACAGGAAGCGCCGCCTCTCACAGGGCTCGATGCGATGTATGCTGTTGTTTCAGGCCAGATGATAGACAAGGTTGAACACAACCGCATACTTGAGGACACATTGAAGAGTCTAAAGAACAAACAGCCTGAAAGGCCAACAGGAAGCAGACTGATGCTAATAGGCAGCGAAGATGACGATACAGGCTTTATAGAGATGGTGGAATCCCTGGGAGCCACTTTTGTAATAGATGACCACTGCACTGGTTCGCGCTATATCTGGGAAGACGTAAAACCTAACGGAGACAGATTGACTGCAATAGCAGAAAGATACGTCAAACGAGTACCATGCCCCACAAAAGATTGGCCGCTGAGAAACCGCCTTCCTCACATTCTCAAACTTGCAAAGGAGTACAAGGTGGAAGGTGCAGTCATCGCTCAACAGAAGTTCTGTGACCCGCACGAACTGGACATACCCGCAATCAAAAAGCTGCTCGAAGAGAATAGCATACCCACCTTATTCCTTGAGTTGGATGTGACTGTTCCCATTGGACAGTTCAAAGTCCGGGTTGAAGCATTCCTGGAGATGCTGAGCGAAGAAGATCTATTCTGAGGAGGATAAGATGGCGAAGTATGAAACTGAACGGCTGAAGTGCTGGAACAAGGCGAAAGAGTTGAGAAAGAATTTCTACGAAGATTACGCGAAAGCCCATGAAAAGGGTGGCATAAGATGGGCTGGAGGTGCGTGGTCCATAGGTTCGATTCCGGCCGGACTGGGAAGAGACGTCTACCCGATCACTTCTGAGCCGTACGCTGCCAGCATTGCATTTGACAGACCCTTCTCAGAAGAATGCCTCGCGGCGATCGAAAAAGAAGGGTATGCCAGGGACCTGTGTTCATACATGCGCAACTACTGGGGAAGTGTTTTGTTGAACAAGTACGCCTTTGGCGGAGAGTTTCCCACTCCTGACTTCATCTGGCAGGATCATATATGCTGCAGCCACGCAAAATGGTACCAGGTGGTGAAGGACATAGAAGAAAAGGACATACCCTACTTCTGCCTTGATGTGGCTGTTGGTCCTTACAGCGAGTTGAATGAGAACAAATTGAACTATGTCGTGGGCCAACTGCACGACGCCATCGAATGGATGGAGAAGCTGACAGGCCGGAACTACCAAGACGAACTGCTCATAGAGGCGGTCAATGATGAGTGCAGATCAACATCTGTCTGGGCTGAGGTGTGCGCGCTGAACAAGGCAATACCAGCACCTCTCGATGAGAAATCCATGTATTCGCTTTATGTCCTGGGCACTCTCAAAAAGCACTCCAAGGATATTGCAGACTTCTACGAGGAGTTGAGAGATGAGGTGAAGGACAGAGTTGACCGGGGTATTGCCGCTGTTGGAAATGAACGGTGCCGGGTGATGACTGACACTCAGCCTCCCTGGGGATTCTTGAAGATATTTAGATATATGGAAAAGTTCGGTTGCATCTCTGTCGGTTCTCTCTACACCTTTGGCCTCATCGGAATGTGGGAAGACAAACCTGACGGGACGTGGGGGCCCAAGACGACCCCGCAGCAAAAGGGGATTGAAATCAAGGACAGGGATGAGGCCTTGAGAATCATTGCTGAGTGGAATCTGTCTAAGCCAGAGTGGCAGCACTTCTATCATCCAAAGCACAAGACCGACATGATGGTGAGAATCGCCAAAGAGTGGAAGCTGGACGGGGTGATGCTTCACTACAACAGGGGATGCGAGGGATTGAGCATTGGGATAGCAGAGAACAGACTTGGCATACAGGAAGCTGGATTCCCTGTCATGACCTTCGAAGGAAACATGGGAGATGAAAGAGAGTTCGATGAGGCGAAAACCGTGGGTAGAATCGACACATTCATGGAAAGTCTCGGATTCAGCAAGGATGAAGAGTAGGGGGATATGATGGTGACAGCAGGAATAGACGTAGGCGCGAAGAGCGTGAAAGTGGTATTACTTGAGAGTGGCAAGGTGACGTCCAGGAGTCTCAAAACAATTGGCCTCAACACTGAGGCGGCCATTAACGAAGCCTTTGAAAGCGCCCTCTCCAACAACGGAATCAAACGTGAAGAGATCTCAAAGATCATAGCCACAGGCGCGGGCAGAAAAGAGGTGAAGTTTGCCGACGGAGAATTGACAGAAGTCGGTGCCTCGGCAAAAGGTGCCCACCATCTCCTCGACTCGGCCCGCACTGTGATAGACATTGGAGCTGAGGAAGGTCGGGCCATAAAGGTAAACGAAAAAGGTAAGGTGGCTGACTTCGCCATAAACGAGAAATGTGCCGCGGGCGCAGGCGCCTTCACTGAAGCGATGTCAAGAGCTCTGGAGGTTGACCTGGAAGACTTCGGAAAGCTCTCGCTGAAGTCCCAGAAGGCCATTCCCATGAACGCACAGTGTGCTGTGTTTGCAGAAAGCGAAGTCGTTTCTCTTATCCACGCCAAGACCCGCAAAGAGGACATAGCCCGGGCAGTCCACGATGCGATAGCAGACAGGATAGTTTCTATGGCAAGACGTGTCGGTATCGCAAAGGACGTTATCGTGGTAGGAGGAGTTGCAAGAAACATTGGTTTCATAGATTCACTGAAACGCACTCTCGAGACTGACGTGGTTGTGCCAGAATACCCTGAGTACGCAGCAGCACTTGGAACCGCCCTACATGCGGCAGAAACCGGAGGTCAATAATGTCGCAGGATTTCTGGAGATGGACTGAATACAGAAAGACTATGCCTGATGTTGACTGGAAGAAGGCTCAAATCCTGACGGCAGGTGTCGATGTGGGATCGGTTAGCTCTCAGGCGGTCGTCATGGCGGACGGGAAGCTCTTCGCGTACAGCAACATGAGGACAGGTTCAGACAGTCCGGAGTCTGCTCAAAAAGCGATGGACTGGGCCCTTGAAGAGACAGGACTCACCCTGGATAAAATTCAGTTCACTGTGGGTACAGGATACGGCAGGGTGAACGTCCCCTTCGCCAATAGGGCGATTACTGAGATTGCATGCCACGCAAGGGGAGCAAACTATTTGTACGGCTCTTCAGTCCGGACTGTTCTCGACATGGGCGGTCAGGACTGCAAGGCGATTCGCTGCGATGAGAGAGGCAAGGTGACAAACTTTCTCATGAACGACAAGTGTGCCGCGGGAACCGGCCGCGGCATGGAAGTTTTTGCTGAGCTCCTGCAGGTACCCATAACCGAGATCGGTCAGATGTCTCTGGACATAGACGAAGAACCAGAGCCGGTATCATCGACATGCGTCGTATTTGCTAAATCTGAGGCGACGGGTCTGCTGAGGGAAGGATGGCCCAAGAACAAGGTGATAGCAGCTTACTGTTCAGCAATGGCTCACCGGATTGTCACGCTCCTGGAGAGAATCGGGATTGAAAAGGATTTCGCCATTACCGGTGGCATCGCAAAAAATCCAGGTGTGGTGACACGGTTAAACAAGGAACTGGGCATCGAACCACTCAAGACCGAATATGACACGCAAACCGCAGGGGCCATCGGCGGCGCCCTTTTTGGATACGCACTGGTGAAGAAAGGCAAAGCAAAGGCAGGTGCGAGTTGATAGCAAACTACGGGTACATGGACGGCAGCGGCCAGTACTTCATAAAGATAGACTCAGACAAGTGCGATGGATGTGGAGACTGTGTGACCGCGTGCCCGGCTGGGGTCCTTGAGGTGGGTGAAGATGAGAACGACCCATTCCGTGAGGAGCCTGTGGTCAAAGTCACTGAGGATCAACGAAAGAAGATCAAATACTCATGCGGGCCCTGTAAGCCTGTTGCCAACAGACCTCCTCTCCCCTGTATGGCAGCCTGCAAGCCCGGAGCGATCGAACACTCCTGGTAAGAGGGGACTCCAAAGTTGAAACTGGTCATAGACGGTCAGACCGTAGAGGCTAGACCGGAAAGCACAATTCTTGAAGCAGCTCTAGAGACACAGATATATATCCCTGCCATCTGTTACCATCCGGATTTGCCGACATTCTCAAAGGCTGAACCCTCGGGGGGGATATTTGGGGGAGTTGAGAAAATCACTTCAGAAGAAAATGCAAAATACCAAGGGTGCGGTCTTTGCATTGTTGAGGTGGATTGGAGAAGTGGTCCAGTCCTTTCATGTGAAACAGAAGCAGAAGACGGTATGGTCATCAAAACAAATACAGAGAAGATCAAGGACAAGAGACAGGAAGCTCTGGCCAGGATACTCAAAGACCACCCAAGAGCCTGTCTCCTCTGCACTCAAAAAGAAGGTTGTTCCAGGGAACCCTGTTCAGAGGACGTCCCTATGGAAGAGAGGTGCTGTCCATTACTGGGCAAGTGTGAGCTCGAGAAGATCGCAGACTTCGTCGGAGTCCCCCAGAACCCGGGCAAGTATAAGTCTCTGAGAATCCCGTTGCTGGACGACGAGCCGTTGTTCAAGCGAGATTACAACCTCTGCATTGGCTGCATGAGGTGTGTCCGCGCATGCAAGGACCTGAGAGGCGTTGAAGCGCTTGGATATGTAATCAAAAACGGCACCACATACCTGGGCACCATCAATGGATCGAAGCTCAAGGACGCCGGGTGCAGGTTCTGCGGAGCCTGCGTTGAAGTGTGTCCCACAGGTGCACTGACCGACATCAAGCCTTTCACCCTTTCCGAGAAAGAGAAAGTTCTTGTCCCCTGCAGGGACGCTTGTCCGGCAGGAATAGACGTACCGGCGTATGTCCGGGCAATAGGCAGAGGCGAAACGGACAGAGCCCTCTCGATTATTTACGAAAGCGCTCCTCTTCCAGGAATTCTGGGCATGGTTTGCCACCATCCATGCGAAGATGTCTGCAGGAGGAAAGAGATAGAAGAACCCATCTCCATATGCGGCATCAAACGATTTGCTGCAGAAAATGGAAAGCTGACGCACGCCTCTCCCCTGCTTCCCTCTACCGGCAAAAAGGTCGCGGTGATAGGTTCTGGTCCAGCAGGGCTCAGTACTGCCCATTTCCTGAAGCTGAAAGGCCATCAAGTTACTGTTTTCGAAAGAGAAGAGAAACCAGGAGGAATCCTAAGATACGGCATTCCCGCGTACAGGCTGCCTGATGCAGTCCTGGACAGCGAGATATCAACTGTGCTGGACGGAATTGAATTGAAGACTGAAGCTGCTCTTGGTCAAGATTTCCAGCTGAAGGACCTGGCAGACGAGGGATTTGACTGCGTGTTTCTCTGCACCGGAGCCGGAGAGAGTAAGAAACTTGAGATACCGGGCTCAGACAGTGAAGGTGTATATTGGGGCCTTGACTTCTTGAAGGAGATTAACAAGGGTGACAAACCAGCTCTCGGCGAGAACGTCGCGGTCATAGGCGGAGGAAATGTCGCCTTTGACGTTGCGCTGTGCTGCCTCAGGCTGGGAGTTCGACAGGTGACCGTCGTCTGCCTGGAGTGTAAATCTGAGATGCCCGCTTTCAATAAAGAGATAGATACTGCCAAAGAGGAAGCGGTCAGAATAATGAACTCCTGGGGACCAAAAGAGATAGAGTGCGCGGATGGCAAAGTCAAAGGAGTCTTCCTGAAGAAATGCACAGAGGTGTTCGACAAGAAAGGGAACTTCTCTCCTCAATACGACGAATCAGTCGTGGAACACATCGATGCTGACAATGTGATTCTTTCCATAGGCCAGGAGCCAGATGTGGATCTCATCTCTCTCCCTGGCATGCCAGAACACGATTCTTCAAGACTCCTTAGAGCAGAAGATACGAGAACAAACATCCCTACAGTGTTCGCTGGCGGGGATGCCACAAGAGGTCCTTCATCGGTAATTGAGGCTGTTGCAGACGGTAGGAAGGCCGCCGACGAAATCGACAGATTCCTGGGAGGCAGGGGCCCCGTTCGTACTTCCGGGCCTCAGCCCGCGAACCCTGAGATTGGTCGGGACGAACAGTTCTGTGAGCGTCTCAGAGTGGCAATGCCATGCGCTGATCCGTACGAGAGAGGAAAATCGTTCACCCCCATAGAACTTGGATATGGTGAGAAAGAGGCAGGCATCGAAGCAAACCGTTGCCTTCAATGCGACCTGAGACTACAGATTACTGAAGCTACTCTTCCTCCTGAGAAGTGGATACTTCTTGATCGTGAAGCTTTGAATGAAATCCCTGAAAAGGAAGGCGTGTACCAGCTGGCAGGCGAGAAGAAGATGGTGACAAAGATAGCCGGAACTCAGAATCTTCTACAATCACTCACGGCCGAACTGGACAGTGAAAATGGGAAGTACTTCTGGTTTGAGGAGGACCCGATGTACACGAAACGCGAAAGTGAGCTCATACAACAACATCTCCAGAAGTACGGTGAACTGCCAGGAGCAGGTGAAGAAGACCTGGATGACCTCTTCTAGGTGAACCGTTATGCATCGTATTGAGAAACTGCAAAAGACCCTGGCCGACCACAGTCTAGTTGCGGCGTTTCTTCTTTACCACCGTGACGTTTACTACTATGCAGGTACTGCAAGACCAGCGTCTCTTGTTGTGACTCCGGATGATGCAGTCTTGTTCGTCAGAAGGGGAGTTGATTGGCTCGGCGACGAACCGAAACTGAGTGATGTCCGTGAGGGAGGCTTAGGTTCAATCCTTGATTGGCTGAAGGCCAAAGGTATACAGACGGGTAACGCAGGAATCGAGATGGATATCGTACCTGCAGACATGTACGTGAAGCTGAAGATGCTCCTCCCCGGTTTGGAGTTTGTGGATGTTTCCACGTTCATAATCGAGCAAAGGCTCATTAAAGACAAGGATGAGATAAAATCAATAAGGGGAGCATGCCGAATGGTCGAACAATCACACAAACACCTTCCCGATATCCTGAAAGAAGGGATTACTGAGCTTGAACTCTCAGCAGAGCTCGAATCGGTAGCTCGCAGGCACGGCCACGAAACCTTCGCAGTACTCAGGAAGAGGTTGGAGACGGAGATGGGCTACGCACTCATTCTCTCTGGTGAAAGCACCAGAGCGATCGGTGGTTATGGACAGGTCGTAACAGGAAAAGGGTTGAGTCCTGCTTTTCCGTATGGCCCTTCGCTTAGAAAGGTGAAACGAGGGGATGTGGTCGTGTTTGACATCGCAGGCCTGAGCCAGGGATACCACTCAGATCTGGCAAGAACCTACTGTCTGGGGAAAGCGTCTGATGAGATGCTGGAAGCCCATGCAGCACTTGTTGCCATCCAGTCGGCAATGCTGGACGCTGCAAAGCCCGGGGTACCGGCAAATCAGATATACAAAACTGCAATCAAGAAAGCAGAAGCAATGGGTTGGGCCGATTACTTTCAGGGACACGGTAAAGAGAAAGGGACTTTTGTCGGGCATGGACTGGGTCTTGAGATAGACGAGCCGCCGCTTCTGAGCCCCAAAGATGGAACTGTGATCGAAGAAAACATGACATTCACCACAGAGCTGTTCATCGTGCATCCTGAGTTTGGCGAGGTTAAGCTGGAGGACACTCTGCTCATGACGAAAGACGGGCCGGAACTTTTGACGACATTGGAACGGACAATAACTGAAATATGAACTACAAACTGCAAACTGCGAAAGAAATAACCGAAGTACAAAGCGAAAAAGACCCGTGGTGTCGTTGGAGACCACGATGTATTTTTCGTCCTGAGCGGGAGCGAAGGATCCCCTGAGCCCGAGATTGCTTCGCTATCGCTCGCAATGACAGTACCTCTATTCCGTGTAGCCCAGGAAGTTCAGAGTTTGGAAGCTGACGACTGACAACTGATAGCTTCTGCTGTGTCGTACAGCCTACAGCGAGCCAAATAGGTCCAGCTGAAAAAGACCCACACTGTCGATAGACAGGGTAAGGTATTTTTCATCCTGAGGGAACGCCGAAGGACCTCCTGAATGCTTCTATGTCACTGGATGAGACATATTTGGTCCTTCATCGGCGTGAGCCGATGGAGGAGAAGCCATGCCTGCCGCGTTTCTCGTGAAGCGAGATACACGGGGCCTGCCCCGCCTCAAGACATGAACGAGGCAGGTTGCGATGGGTGTCTTGACCCCCTCACTGTGAAGACAATATACACGCGGAAGCTTTCTTAGCCCCATCCCACCCACACCCAGCCGCAGTAGCCTTCAGTTGTCAGCTCTCAGCCAAGCACACAAGTACGGAGTACAGCTGATAGCGTATTGCGTACAGCCTGCAAAATAGGATTGACTTTGATGCAAATTCACCTAGAATATGGACTTAAAGTTTTGGAGAAGCGATGAGAAAACTGCCAGAAAACGAATATGTAGCCTTGACGACTCTCAGCCGACTGGAAAGGCCAGCACCTTTTGACAGCCTGGTTGCTCAGTCTGGTATGGACCAATCCAAACTAATGGCCGCTGCCATATCCCTCAAGGAGCAGGACCTTATAGTAATCCAGGAGGAGGCAGGAACTCTCATTTCCCTTGCTGACAATGGGAAGATATATGCTGAGCAACTCTTCCCGGAGAGGAGAGCCCTGAAAGCCATCCAGGATGCCGGAGGAAAGGTGAAGATCTCTACTCTCGCCCAACTCATAGATATACCGGATCTCGATTCCAGAAGAATCGTAAAGTGGCTTTCCCAGAAGGGCTGGTGTGCAAAAGAAGAGGACAACCTCGTAGTAACGGACAAGGGAAAGCAAGCAGCCAAAAAAAAGGGCCAGGACGAAATGCTTGTTGATGTGCTTTCCCAGAAAGGCACTGCTGACATCAAGTCCTTGAAGGAGAATGGCATTGATGTTGAGGCCGCCCAGCGACTTCTCAAAGGAAGAACCCGAATCGTTAAGGTAAGATCGAAGAAGCTGAGACTTGTGAACCTCACAGAGAAAGGCAAGAAACTAGTATCGGAAGGGATCGAACCGGAAAAGCAAGCTACCACACTTACCTATGAGATGCTGGCAACAGGCAAGTGGCGCGAAGTCAGTTTGAAAAGCTATGACGTGAGTCTCCCAGGTGCTGTCACCTACCCTGGCAAAAGCCATCCTTTGAGAAGAATCATAGACGAGGCCCGCCAGGTCTTCCTGGAGATGGGTTTCACCGAGATAGTCTCGCCTTACGTGGACTCTTCCTTCTGGGTATTTGACGCACTCTTCCAACCCCAGGATCACCCCGCAAGGGAGATGCAGGACACGTTTTACATGTCCGCTCCCAGGCGATCGAAGCTTCCTCCGAAGAAGTTTGTCGAACCGGTTAAAGCCACTCACCAGAACGGCGGAAAAACTGGGAGCACAGGCTGGGGGTACAAGTGGGACATAGAAAAAGCAAGGAGAAACGTACTCAGGACACACACCACAGCAACGACCATCAGATACCTGGCAGCACATCCTGAGCCGCCCCAGAAGGTTTTCAACATCGGCAGGAATTTCAGAAGAGAGAAGATCACTTTCAAGCATCTCATAGAGTTCTACCAGGTGGATGGAATAGTGATCGACGAAAAGGCGAGTCTGTCCACTTTGCTTGGGACCCTGGCTGAATTCTATAAGAAAATCGGATTCCCAAAAGTCGTGTTCAGGCCGTCGTTCTTCCCTTACACAGAACCGAGCGTTGAGGCCTTTGCCTGGCTTGAAGCCAAAGATGCCTGGATCGAACTTGGAGGAGCTGGCATCTTCAGAGCCGAGGTTACCCGACCTCTTAACTGCCACGTCCCCGTTCTGGCCTGGGGTCTGAGTATTGAAAGAATCGCCATGATGAGATTTGGCCTGAGTGACATAAGGAAATTGTACTGGTCCGACATAGACTGGTTGAGGGAGGCGGAGCTATGCCGGTAATGGGAATTCCGCTTGACGCCCTCTACAGGCTCGTTAAGAAAAAGATCGAGAAGAAAGAGCTGTTCGCTCTCCTCACCAGTCTGGGCTGTGATGTGGAGGGCTACTTCGAGGTCGAGCGATTCAAATGTACAAGATGCGGTGAGATAGTCGAACTCACATCCCAGGAAGACTCGCTAGGTGAATGCTCTTCCTGCGGTGTGGAGTTTGAGCCGGGGAAAACCATGCTCAGCATAGGTATGAGCGAAGTTGTCAGAATGGAGCTTCTACCAGCGAGGCCTGACATGTTCGACGTGGGCGGCCTGGCCAGAGCCATACGGGGATACCTGGGTCTTGAGGTTGGCATGCCGCGTTATCCGCTGCAGCCGTCGAACATGCTTGTCAAGGTGGCCAAATCAGTGAAGGGCGTAAGGCCCTGCATCGCCTGTGCTGTCGCCAGGGGAATGAAGCTCGACTACGAAACGATAAAGGCAGTTATGAAGATGCAGGAGAATCTCCACTGGGCCCTTGGCAGAGATAGAAGAAAAGCATCAATCGGAGTCTATGATCTCTCATCCCTGAGACCCAATTTTGTATACACAGCCTATGGCAAGAAAGAGATGAAGTTTGTGCCACTCGGGGGAATGCCCGGAGGCAGCACCGAGCCGACAACTCTGGAGAATATTCTTGAGCGCCATCCTAAGGGGATGGCATACAAACATCTCCTGGAAGACTATCAAGTCTACCCCATTCTCATTGACTCGGCAGACCAGGTTCTGTCCATGCCGCCCATTATCAACAGCGAGGAGACTAGAGCGGGAATTGAAACAGAAGACCTGTTCGTAGATGTGACCGGTCACGACAGGACAAGCGTGGAAAGGACCCTCAATGTTTTTGTGTGTTCGCTCGCGGAATTGGGCGCCAGGATTGAAACCGTCAGAATCGCCGATACTACCGAAGAGCTGCGCACCCCCAATCTTGAATCAAGAGAGTCTATCCTGGTTTCCGAGCACGCCTCCTCTTTGATAGGAATCGATATTCCTCCTGACGATTGTGTCAGGCTTCTGAAGAAGATGCGATTTGATGCTTTCACGTCAGAAGAAAAGATACATGTGAGCATACCTCCCTTCAGGACTGACATCATGCACGAGTACGATCTGATAGAAGATATTGCTATTGCCTATGGCTATCACAACATAAAGCCTGCTCTCATTCCAACCATGACAATCGGCGCACAAAGGCCCCTGGAGAGAACTTCCGCACGGCTCAGAAACTGCATGCTGGGCCTCGGATTCTTGGAAGTGGTCACGACTCTGCTTTCTAATCCCCAGAAGAACTACGGTCTTTTGCAGAGAGAAGATGACAACAGGGCACCGAAGATAGAGAACCCCTCAACAGTTGAACATACAATTCTGAGGACCCACCTCATCTCAGGTCTTCTGGAGATGTTCAAGATCAACAGAACCCGCAAGATGCCTCAGAAGACGTTCGAGCTTGGTGATGTTTCTCTCATAGAAGAAAAAGGAGAGACCGGAACGGTTGATAAGAGAATTCTCGCCGGTGCAATCATGGATCCAAAGACTGGATTTTCAGAGATAAAATCGTGTGTCGCGGCTGTTATGAGAGAAACAGGCAGAGATTTTGACCTGCGCCCTGAAAATGATCCTTCCTTTATCAAGGCCAGGTGTGCGGGAATATACCTGAAAGATTCGAAGATAGGAATATTGGGGGAGATTCACCCACAGGTTCTTGAGAACTTCGAAATAGTACAACCTGTCTCCCTTTTCCACATGGCAGCTGAGTAGGATTCCACACCCTCATTCCCAATCCATCTCCTCGTGACCCCCCATCAGTCTGATCAGTTTTTCATCGAATTCAACAGCAGGGTTATATCCCCATACCTTCAGGAGTTGGGTCCTGGCAACGACTTCACACAGTATGGCCACATTCTTACCTGGGATAAGGGGTATGTGTACATAAGGAATTTCTACGCCCATTATTTCTCTGGTCTCTTCCTCTATCCCCAGCCGGACTTCAGACGTTGCCCGCGTCCACTTGACAAGTTCAACCTCAACCTCTATCCTCTTCTGGAGCCTTATAGCCGTTATTCCATATATGGCGTAGACATCCACGAGCCCCACTCCCTTGATTTCCATATGGTGGCTCAGGCCTGCCTCAGGGGGATTGCAGGAAGAGCCAATCAGAATGTTGTTGCTCTGCTTTACGATCCTCACTGTGTCGTCTGCAACGAGCCTGTGTCCGCGTTCAACCAGAGCCAGGGCCGCCTCGCTTTTGCCTATGCCGGGCGCTCCTGTCAGCAAAAGCCCCATGCCGAAAACATCAACAAGGGTAGCATGGACAGTTTTTTCTGCAGCGAGCGCAAAGTTCAAGTATTCTGTTAACACTAGAATGAAAGCTCCTGTTTCCATTGATGTTACCAGTATGGGGACCCCTCTGGCATTGGACATTCTCCGAAGAAGAGCGGGTACTGGCTGAGAGTTCGTCACCACCATACAGGGGATGTTTCCCCAGGATAGCTTGCTAAGGGCACTCTCCATTTCCTTCTTTCCCAGGTGATTCAGGTAGGAGATTTCGTTCTTGCCCAGAACCTGAATCCTATCATTGGGGAAGAATTTCAAATAGCCGGCCAGCGCCAGTCCCGGCCTGTGTATGTCAGGCGACCTCACCTCCCTGTCAACACCTGTCTTCCCGGATACCAGTTTCAGCCTGAACTCATTCTCCCTGTCCGAAAGAATCCAGGCTATCTTTGTGCTCTTCACCTTTGTCATCATACCTCCCTGTGCCAGCCTCTTTTTTCTTATCCCTGTTTCTTTCTTCATAGCGTCTGAGCTGCCTGGACATCTTATCAACCGCGTCTTCGATCACATCTACAAGGTCGAATCCCTTCGATTTGGCACTGAAGACCTTGCGTCGGGCAGTCACATTCAATTCAAGAAGCAAACCTCTCCCGTCCTTTTCGACTATCACGTGGGTACTGACTAGGTGTCTTGAGAATCTGGCAAGTTTTTCTACTTTGGCTTCGAGCATCCTCCGAACTTCCCCATTAACAAGAATACCGTGTCTAACGGTCACGTCCACATCCATCCTACGATCCCCCTTTCAACCTGATAGTCCATAAAATGAAACTGGCTACACCAACAAACCAACAGTAAAAAGAAAAGTAGGATAATCCGCCCTTCCTCACCAGGGCGAGCAATAACCTAACAGCGGCATATCCCACAACGAAGGCGCAGACCATGCCTACGAGATAATGGGACAGGGACTCCAATCCAACCTCTGACATTCTGAAGAAGTCGTAGACACTGATGATAAGAATTGCAGGAACGGCAAGGAGGAAAGCGAAGTCGGCCGCCTCTGACTTGTTCATTCCCCTGAAAATACCTGTACTTATCGTCACGCCAGACCTGGAAATCCCTGGAAGAAGCGCGAATGCCTGCGCAAATCCAACCAAGATGGAGTCGAGAACTCCTATTTTTTGTCTCCTCTCCCTGGAAAAGCGAGTGAGAAAGAGAATGATCCCCGTCACGAGAAACAAAATACTTATTGTGTATACTCTGTCAAACAGATTCTCTATGAGCTCGTGAAAGAAGTAACCGAAGAATAAAGCTGGCACCGTTCCAATTGCAAGATACCCAATAAAAAGTAGATTGCCAGCGTCACCCGGACGCCTCTTCCCTACTACTGCTCTGGCTGAGGATGCCAGCAGCGCGCTGAGCTTCCTGTAATAGACGCCCACCAGCGCGAGAAGAGTGCCAAAGTGGAGGAAAATCTCCATGTGTATATCGGGAGGTCGACCGCCCATCAGCTTTTGAGCCAGCGCCAGGTGACCTGAACTGGATACGGGCAGAAACTCCGTAAGCCCCTGAATCAAACCGAGGATTATTGCTCGAACCACAGTGAGAGTCTCCCCTCAAATCCTGCCTACAACAAGAGCCACGAGGCCGGCGACCATGTCCATTTTGAGCAACGTAGACGCCCGGCTTGTGCTCATCCAACTCCTGCGAGCTATCAAGGAAGCAACGATAACTGCCACGACCAGATCGACACCAACCAGAACAAATATCAGATAGAGCGCTCCGTAGAGACCAAACACAAACGGCAACGGTGTCACCAATATGAGCAAGGCGAAAACCGCTGCAGAAAGGAGAACCCCTGCTCGTTCACCGAACAGAACAGGGAAGGTCCTTGCTTGCACACTTCTATCTCCCTTCACGTCTGCAACATCCTTCACTATTTCTCTGCCCAGATGAAAGAGGAAGGCAAACGCAGCAGGGAACAGTGCTCCCACAGGATTTCTGACCGCCACACCTCCATAGATGAAAGCGAGTGCGGTAAGCATGCTGACCAGGAGGTTCCCCCACAACCCCTGCCTCTTCAACCACACGGCATAAGCAACCAGCAGCGCACAGCAAGAAATGGCCATCAATAACGCGGAGAAACTTATCAGCCAGGAGAGTAGGATGCCCAGCGAGAAGAGTAATACGCCAATAATAGAAGCAGCTCTACGGGTGAGCAGCCCGGAGGGTATAGGCCTTTTCGGATTGTTGATGGAATCAGTCTCTGAGTCAGACACGTCGTTTATTGCGTTTCCGGCACCAAGAATCATTCCCGCAGATACGCATGCCAGAAGAACCTTCAACGCCAATAAGGTGCCGGAAAGGTAGGACCCGATTGCAACAGATATACCTACGATCAACACATTGACAGGCCTGATTATGCCCAAGCAGCCCCTGATTCTGTCAGCAAACCTGAGGTCGTTTCTCATAGGCTTCTTCTGGGCTTAGATATCCATCCTTACCGAAAGGTTCCACTGCAACCAGTCCATAGGTTTTTCAGGGGTCATCCCAAAGGCGGTGGGGTTTTTTATCCTTCTATATTCTACACCGGCCTTCAAAAACAACCACCACGCTGGCCTGTATGATACGTCTGCTGACAGGCAGTTGCAGGTCTCTACTTTGCCTGAGGGAAAAAATGGACGGGGCTCGCCCAGCTCCTCTTCCCACGACAAATCGACCGTCCCCTCCCCGTGTCTCAGGTACATGTAGCGGAGAAAGCCCTCAAAGAATATTGACGGACGATGAGATATCTCCAAAATGAGCCTGTCAGAATCAGGTCCCAGCATCTCACCTATGGGGGTCCCGGAATGAACGTACTTGTTGCTCGAATCTCTGTGTGTGTATACCCACTTGTTGAGCCGAGTGTATTCGCACTTCAGGTCAGAATCGGGAAGTCCAAGGGGATCGGCAACGTGCAGTCCGACCACTCCTGCCAGCTTGTCCGGAGCGCGCGCTCCCCTTTCATACTGAACGTCATCAATGAGAAACTCGCCATAGAGCCTGACGCCTCCCAGGGCATAGGTGACCAGGTCGAAAAGCCATAGAGTGTTATCATCCTGGTGCATATTGTGCTCGGCTGCATAGTAGGGGATGATCGGATTGACATACTGAGGCTCGGGAAAAGATCTACGGTGGTAAACGACAGCTTCCGATATTCCAAATACCGTCTTCAGGGGAAGCTGGAGGCTCAATCTATGCACAGAAAGGTATATGCCTTCATCAGGTGAGAGGACCGCAGTGAAGCCTCTGGCTGAGATACGCCACAGATCTGCATTTAAGGCAATCAAGTCGAGCGGCTCTCCGCTGGGCGATACAAGGAGTGTTCCGAACCTTCCCGGCCCCCACCAGAATCTGTCCCTACCCAGTTCGAGCTGAATGGGTCCGGTCTTAAGCTTAAAGTACGCCCTGTCGATTTCGGCAGTTCCTCTCTTCCACACCCTCGTTCCCCGGCCTGAATATGTGGAACCAATGTCCTCATCCCCCTCAATCAAGGAAAAGGTGAGCCGCTCATTGTAGGCAAGCCTCTCGTTCAGTTGCCCATACGTCTCAAAACCCAAGGAAGTTGTCGAAACCGTCAGTAAGGTATCAAACAGGGTAGAGTCATTCTTCAGTTCTGCCCTGGAAATAAGAAGTGATTCTTCCAGATACACATCGAAGTTCACCCGGCTTTCACCTTTGTCAAAGCGTAGTACAGGCATATCCTGGTACCTGTAGCCTTCTCTTGCGTCTGTGCCCAGCTCCTTTGCAAACTCAGTCTTCAATCTGGCAAGATAGTGCCGATCTATAGAGCTGATTGCTGCTTCTCCTTGCTCCGCCTCTTTGAGAAAAGGCTCGAGCGCTTCAGCTATCTTTCCTCGCGTTAAGGGCCTCGCCTCCGTGTCAACGTATATGTAGCTCTTTGCCACGAATCTGTCCAGGATCGGATAGACCCAGCTGTCCACTTCAACATTTACCAGACTCTGGGGATTTGCTATTGCTGCAACTAGAAGGGAAAGCAGAACTGGAAGGCAAACAGCTTTTGCCATCAAACCTCGCTACCTGACCGCGGGCACCCACACATATGCAATGCGCTCGCCAGGGCTGAATTGGCACGATCGATACCTGAGGGAGCCGGCATCAACGAGCAGCACAAGCTTCAAGGTTCCCTTCTCATTTTTGAAGGTAGAATTCTCAACTCATCCCTGTACTTCCCCACGGTCCTCCTTGCCACCTCAAAACCCTCACTCTGAAGAACCTCTGAAATTCTCTTATCACTCAGGGGCTTCTTCTTGTCCTCATTCTTGATCAGTTCTCCAATCCTTGCTCTCACTGATCTGGAAGAAACTTCCTCTGTCCGATACGACTTGACGGCGCCAGAAAAGAAGAATTTGAGATTGAATACACCCTGTGGAGTTTGAATATACTTCCCTCTTATCACTCTGCTAACGGTAGATTCGTGGATCCCCAGCGCATCAGCTACCGTCCTCAGAGTCATGGGTTTCAAACTGGTCACACCCCTCTCCAGAAAATCGTTCTGGGTCTCACAAATGAAGCTCATCACCTTCATTATCGTCCGCCTTCTCTCATCCAGTCCATTGATGAGAAAACGGGCAGAGGCAAGTCTTTTTCTCACAAATTCCCTTTCTTTTTTGGATCTACCTCTCCGGCCGGAGAGCACTTCCTTGTAGGATCTGCTGATTCTAAGATGCGGAATGTTCGTCTCGTTCAAGAAAACCCTGAATTCATCCTCAGTTCGCTCTATCATCACATCAGGAGTCACGTACCGAACCGCTGAGCCCCACGCGCCGCTTCCCGGCCTGGGCTGAAGCGCAGAGATGACTCCTATCGCCTTTTGCAGAACCTTCTCGTTTACCCTCAGACTCCTGGCAATGGCTTGATACCTCTTGTTCTTCAGATCGTTCAGATGCCCCTCTACGATTTTGACCTCTAGTCCACCATCTTTTCCACTGTTGCGAAGCTGAATTAGCAGGCACTCCTTGAGTTCTCTCGCCCCCACACCAGGTGGATCCAGACTCTGCACCAGAGCAAGTGCATCTTCGACCTTCTCAACTTCAACACTTAGCGCCGTGGCTATTTCTTCCACGTTCACAGAACGCAGGTATCCGTCGTCATCAAGACTGTCCACAATGTATTCGCCGATAAGCATCTGCTCATTCGATTCTGCCTTCAGGTGAACCTGTGTAATAAGATGATCCCTGAGGCTCGCAGGCACTTCAGGAATCTGCTGGGTGAAGTCCTCTGTTTTTCTCCTATCTGGCTTGTAGGCGGAATCCAGACCGTCCTGGAGGAACTCAGCCCATTCAAACTCGTCTTCTGGCTCAGAGTCCTCTGCGGTTTCTTCTTCGGGTTGATCCTCCTCCAGCTCCTCCTCAACTTCCTCAAGAAGCGGGTTCTGCTGCAGTTCAAGTCTTATCAACTGCTCTAGTTCGAGCCTGGGAAGCTGCAGCAGCTTCAGCAGCTCTATTAGTTGTGGAGATAATTGTAGCCTTAGATCCAGTCTCAGTTCAGGTTCCAATTGAGCTTTCCCTTTCCGTCGTTACATCTTGAAGTCAGGACCAAGGTAGAGCTCTCTCGCCTTCTTGTCCTCTATGAGCTCGGTCGCGGTACCCGATAAGAGAATCTTCCCTTCATAGATTATATACGCTTTATCCGTAATTTCAAGTGTTTCTCGCACATTGTGGTCGGTGATCAAGACCCCCAAGCCCTTCGCACGAAGTTGTCTGATTATCTCCTGTATGTCACCTCTGACAATAGGATCGATGCCGGTAAAAGGCTCATCCAGCAAAAGAAAGTGAGGGTCCGTGGTGAGCGCCCTGGCTATCTCCAGTCTCCTTCTCTCCCCGCCAGAAAGACTTCCGGCCACCTGGCGCCCAAGGTGAGTAATCTTGAGCTCCTTCATCAAATCGGAAAGCCTTTCTGCCTGTTCTGCCTTGCTCAGATTCATGGTCTGAAGAATCCCAAGTATGTTCTCCTCCACGGTCAGTTTTCTGAACACCGAGGGCTCCTGAGACAGATAGCCTATCCCCTTCCGGGCCCTCTGATACATGGGATGTCTGGTCAATTCTTCCTCGTCAAGATAGATCCTGCCACCGTCAGGCCTTATCATTCCCACTATCACGTAGAAGGTTGTTGTCTTACCAGCCCCATTGGGGCCTAGAAGGCCTACTATCTCACCCTCAGCAACCTGTATGCTGACACTGTTGACCACCTTTTTCCCACGATAAGACTTGCTTACATTCTCTGTCCTGAGAACTGCCACTCTCATTCCCCTTTAGGTTTCATATGATAGGTACCTTTTGCTGAACCACTGACGGTCACTTGACTGACCTTACCCTCCTCAAAATCGACTATCATCTCATCTCCAGAGACCTCGTTCGTTTCCTGCTCGCTTATTCGATAGAATGCTTGGGCACCTGAGATCAAAACAGCTCTTCTGAGCTTCCTGTTCGTGAACTCAAGTGTCAGGCTGGCTGATTCCATTCTGTTTTCGTTTTCAGTAATGACTGGTTTACCCAGTAAGGTTGCAGTTTCATCTCTGCTCATGTACACTAGAGTGTCACAGGTCGCCACCACGTCTCCCTGATATACTCTGACATCTCCTGTCACCAGCGCCTTTCCTTGTTTTGTGAATGTTTCCATCGTCTGTGCTGTGATGAGTATCCGTTCTTCTCCTGACGCAGTCAGGACAGGGCTTTCTTCCATTATGCCACGATCTTCTTCAAAATAGTACGTGCCCTTCCCTCCCTCGACATTCATATCATTCACTTTGTCTTTGAAGCTGACTGAGCCGGTGGCAACTGCGATGCGGCTGTCTCTGTGGTAGACCACCTCGTCGGCCTGCACCAACTGGCGTTCATCCTCTATCTTTACAAACCCTCGGAGTAGAGCCTTCTTCTCACCCCGGTAGTACTCTGCGGTTTGAGAGGACATTATCGTTTCACCATCAACTATGTGAACTCCTCCTTCAAGAATCGCTACATCCCTGGCTTCTATCGCCCTACCACACTGGCTGGTTATCACTGCTGGACCGTGAGTTATGGTCACCCCACCTCGAAGGAAAGTCACTCTCCCCTTCTTGGTATTTCTAACCTCCACCGTCTTCGCCCTTACCGTGTACTTCTCACCGGTACGCTCGAGGATCTGCTGGTTTTCTACAATACACGGCATCAAAACAAGAATCAACATGGCCGACAATATGAACCATATCTTGAGGAATTGCAAACGTGCCTCACCAGGACCTTTCCGTTCAGCTCCTGGCCTATTCCAATTCCGAATCTTCTGTCTCCGCACGGAAGTTCCTTTGTATTTCTATGTGGTCAAGACCCGGGTCGGAGACCAGTCCATCTCCGGTTATGATGGTGCTCCCCTTGGTCACCCTGACTGAACCCTCAGTCCTTATCTTTTCCTCTTTGGAGACCCATTTCAGGCTGTCGGTCTCCAGAACAGCGCTGTCTCCAGAGACCACGCTAACGTGTCCCATGGCCTTCATGTCACCGCTTTCAAGATAGTAAATCCCGCTGTCTGACTTGAGAGTCGAGAATAGCTTTTCATCTCTGGAGTAAAACTCAATCTGCGTATCATACAGGTTTATCTGGCTCTTCTCCCTGTAACTCTTTGCCAATCTGGCCTTCAATACCCAGGCTTTTCTCCCTTCAACTGTCTGCGTGAGCGTGAAACCTTCAACAACTTCCAGAGCATCCGTCTGGATGGGCTCATTCTCACCGTACTGATTGTTGCAGCCTACGGCCATCAGGGACAATAGAAAAAAGGCCATAGCGAATCCTTGAAAAGCGAAGACGCCCCCCGGCGCCCCTCTTATTGCAGAATTCTTCTTTGGTTTCGCTGAAGTGTCGTCAACTCTCGAATTTGTCATGCATCCAAACCCATTCTGTGGGATGCTTCCGTATGAGGGCTTCCACAGCTTTTGAGCAGATCCTGGCACAGAAGGGTATGTCCTTCCTGGGATCTTTGGTCTTTTTGAAATCTATCGGGTCACATATCTCTATGATATGCTTTCCGTGACTTCCTCTATGAATGGCGAGCGGTACTATGGGTGCTTTCGCTCTCATTGAGAGAACCACGGGCCCCCTGGTCACCCTGCTTTTCCCTCCAAAGAAGTCGACGGGGACTCCAGACTGGTTCGCCCGCTCATCAATCAGGAGGCCAAGAGCTCTCCCTCTGTAAAGACACTTTAAAGCTCCTCGCCAGTTCCTATCATCAATGAATTCAATCCCTTTTTCAGCCCGGAACGAACGGACTATAGAATCTATCTTGGAATCGTAGACCCTCCTCCCCACGACACTAACCGGGTATCCGCAAAGAGAAAAGTATGCTGGCAATAACTCCCAGCAGCCAAGATGACCTGTTATCACTATGAGCCCTCTTCCTCTGGCCATTGCCCTCTCAAACTTCTCCAGCCCCCTCACCGAAACAATGTCCTTCACGTTATTCTTACTTACAATGGGCAGCCTTAAGGTATCGGCCAGGTTTCTACCGAGCTGGATGAAAACCCTTCTGGTCATACTCAGGAGCTCTTTCTCAGACATCGAGTCTCCATAGCCTATCCTTAGATTTTCGAGAGCCTTCCTGCTCTGTTTTGGGATGGCCAGGTAAATAAGGACCCCGGCAAAGGAGCCAATCCCTATGGCAGTGCTTCGGGAAACAGAGAGGACAATGACGCTCAGGACCCTCACGCCCAGATATACGTACAGGTGTCTCAGCCTTCTCCTCATCCTAGACTACACCTGCCCTCATAAGGTCGTGCAAATGTACTACACCAATAGGACATTTCTCACCATCCACAACCAGAAGGGCGGTGATACCGCGGTCCTCCATCATCTTCACCGCCTTCGCAGCCAGAGAGTTCTTATCTATCGTCCTGGGGTTCCTGCTCATCACCTCTCCACATTTGAGCGAAAAGATGTCAGAGGTTTTCTCGAGGAGTCTCCTCAGATCACCATCCGTTATGACACCCACGAGCTTACCACCGTCATCCACCACAGAGGTTATGCCTCTCTTTGAGGTCATCTCGAGGATTGCTTCCTTCATGGGGGAGTCATGTTTCACTTTGGGTACATACGTGCCCGTCAGCATCATATCCTCTACCTGGGCAAGTTTTTTCCCCAGCCTGCCACCGGGATGGAGTTTAGCAAAATCTTCCGGCTTGAAGTCCCTCAGGCTGAGGAGGGCAACTGCCATGGCATCGCCCATAACGAGAGCCGCAGTAGTCGAAGACGTAGGAACAAGACCATGGGGACATGCTTCTGAATCGACAGAGACATCCAGTACAATGTCTGCACTCCTGGCAAGCCTGGAGTCAAGATCTCCTATGAGCCCTATGATCAATACCCCCAGACGCTTAAATACAGGTATCAACTGATTAACCTCTTCTGTCTCCCCACTCTTGGATATTGCGACAGCCACATCATTTTCGCTGACAAGGCCGATGTCCCCATGAATCCCTTCTGCCGGATGTAAAAAGAATGACGGTGTTCCGGTCGATGAAAAAGTAGCAGCCACCTTCTTGGCAATAATACCCGATTTTCCCATACCAGTGACGACCACCCTTCCCTTGCAGGAGAATATGAGCTTGACCGCATCCTCAAACGACTTGCCTATGCGGTCCACGAGTCCGCTCACTGCGAGGCACTCTTTTCTTATCGCTTCCTTCCCTGCCTCGATTACCTTATTTTTCATTCCAACTCTGCCAGATACTTGTTGAGCGTCTCCTCCCACACCCCTTTGGCCTTCAAAATGGCTTCCACCGCTTCCCTCACTGCACCCTCTCCACCTCCACTCTCGGTTACCAGAACGGCAACCTCCTTCACCTCCGGCATCGCATTTGCCACCGCAATGGGCAACCCAACCTTCCTCATGGGCACAATGTCAACTATATCGTCTCCAATATATGCCACTTCTTCTGCCGAGAACCCATAGCGCCGCATTATCTCCTTCAAACAGTCCCACTTTCTTTTCACTCCCTGGTGCAGCTCTATGATACCCAGGTCCGTTGCCCTTCTCGAAACTGGTTCAGACTCTCTCACACTGATGAACGCTATTTCCAGTCTTGCCCTCCTCGCAAGAGTGATACCCATGCCATCCACAACAGCAAACTGCTTCTCTTCTGAGTCAGAAGAATAGATTATTTTCCCGTCAGTGAGCACACCATCAACATCGATGGCTATCAGCCTTATCTTTTCTGCCTTCTCTTTCATTACTCCTCCATCCGCTTAGCTCTCACTATCTCGTCTATCTCTTTCAACTCCTTTAGCAGTTCTTCCAGATAGGAGATCGGAAGCATACTGCAGGCATCGCATTTTGCCTGTTGTGGATCTTCGTGCACCTCAATGAATATTCCATCACACCCTGCAGCAACCGCGGCTCGCGCAAGATGAGGAACATACTGAGGTTCACCCCCAGCAGACTCGCTGGAGGGGGTACCATAAATCCTCACCGAATGGGTCACGTCAAAGATGACCGGGTAACCAAACGATGCGAGTATGGGAAAAGACCTCATGTCCACAACCAGGCTATTGTACCCGAAGCAGGAACCTCTCTCAGTCAACATTATCTTCCTGTTCCCGGTGTGCTCGATCTTACCTATGGAGTCCTTCATCTCCTTGGGGCCGATAAATTGCCCTTTCTTTATGTTGACCGGCTTTCCCGCTGTCCCTACGGCCAGGGCGAGACTTGTTTGCTGTGAAAGATAGGCAGGAATCTGCAGAACGTCCAGAACCTCTGCGGCCGCGTCCACCTCATATCTGCAGTGAACATCTGACAGAACCGGCACTCCAATCTCCCTCTTCACCTTTTCCAGTATCCTTAACCCAACATCAAGGCCCGGGCCTGTGTACGCCGTTGCTTTTGACCTGTTGTCCTTTGTATACGAAGATTTGAATATGAACCCCATCTGCAATCCTGCAGCGATCTTCTTTATCGCTTCCGCAGCCCTCAGCGAAGACTCTTCGTTCTCTATCACACAGGGCCCTGCAATCAAGACCAGCGGACTTGCTCGCCCAACAGAAACTTCCCTCACCTTCAGGTCTGTAGTCATCTCTTTTTCTTCCCTCACCTCTCCAGGCAAGCCTCAACAAAACCGAGAAAGAGTGGAGCGGGAGCCTCCAGTCTGGATCTAAACTCAGGATGAGCCTGAGTTCCAATGAAGAACCTGTGCTTTGGGAGTTCGATGAACTCAACAAGATTGGCTTCGTCAAGCCGTTTATGCATACCGGAAACTGCAAGACCGTTCTTCTCCATCACATCGATGTACTGGGGAGAGACTTCGTATCTGTGCCTGTGCCTTTCCAGAACCACATCCGCTCCATCATCCAGCAATCCCAAGCGAAATTTCATCTCGGGATCGTTCTGCCACATCTTGATCTTCTGGGCATCCTGTTGTGGCCTTCCACATCTCTTGTAGAGACTGTGTGCCTTGGTCCCTGACCTCAATGTTGCAGCGTAAGCACCAAGCCTCATAGAACCACCATATTGGCTCTCCTCAATTATCTTCTTCTGCGTGGGAAGAATGTCTATGACCGCATACTTAGTCTGGACATCTATTTCACTCGTATTCGCGGTCTTCATACCACACACACTTCTTGAGAATTCAATCACTGCGCACTGGAGACCATAGCACAGACCAAGGAACGGTACGTTGTTCTCCCTGGCGAACTTGATCGCGCCGACCTTCCCCTCCACGCCGCTCGCTCCGAACCCACCGGGGATGACGATCCCATCGAACTCCCGTAGACTTTCGACCTCTGATGGAGACTTCTCAAACTTCTTGGAATCGACCCAGGATATGTCAACAGCGACTGAAAGGCTGGCGCCAGCGTGTTTCAAAGCTTGATTCACGGAGATGTAGGAATCGGTGAGGCTGTAGTCACCTATGTCAACATACTTGCCGATCATGGCCACATTTACTCTTCTGGATGGGTTCCTAATCCGTTCAACAAGGGCTTCCCATTGTGACCAGTCGGGTTCGGTCTTCTTCTGCAAGGAGAACCTTTTCAGTATTTTCTCCCCCAGCCTCTCTTTCTCTAAGTTGAGCGGAATCGCATAGATTGTGTCAACATCCGGAGCAGATATCACATGCTCACTCGGAATATTTGCATAAATCTCAATCTTCTTTTTTCTGACATGATCAAGTGGCCTTTTTCCCCTACAAAGAATGAAATCGGGAAAGATCCCGTGCTCGGAAAGCATTTTTATCGCCTGCTGTGTCGGTTTGGTCTTCATTTCGCTTATGTGGTCTGGCACCGGCAGATAAGTTACGAGCACGTAAGCGACGTTGTCTACCCCTACCTCTCTCTCCAGACTCTTCATTGCGAAAAGAAAAGGGATATTCTCATAGTCGCCAATTGTTCCTCCGATCTCTACCAGGACAAAGTCATGGCCCTCACCAGCGCTCTTCACTCTGTCCTTGATCTCATTCGGAATATGGGGAATGAACTGGACAGTCTTGCCCAAATAGTCGCCTCTTCTCTCCCTATCGATTACGGCCTTGTATATCTGGCCTGTGGTGATGTTGTTCTTCTTGGGAATCTCGATGCCAAGAAATCGTTCATAACTGCCCAGATCCTGGTCTATCTCTCCACCATCCTCAGTTACCCAGACTTCCCCATGTTCTGTTGGCCTGAGCGTACCTGCATCGAAATTTATGTAAGGATCTATTTTTAGGGCTGTTGTTGAATACCCATACTGCTGCAGTATTTTGCCAATGGAAGCAGTAGCTAAACCCTTGCCAACGCCACTCATCACACCGCCAGCCACCACGATGAACCTCATCACGATAACCTCACATTTGCACCTGTGTGATTTGTGAGAGTCCAGATTCCATCAGTTATTGGTCTCTCACGCTCTGGATTTCTCCTCCCGGAGTACTTGTTCCACACGTTCAATGTCTTCCGGCGTGTCGACTGCCGGACCCCACTCACTGACTTTAACCACGCGGATCCGCACTCCCTGTTCAAGGGCCCGGAGCTGTTCAAGCCCCTCCGCAATCTCAAGAGGACTGGGAGGAGACGCAGCAAGCCTGTCCAATACATCACGCCTGTAACCATACACACCTACGTGCTTATAGAACTCAAAAGGATGAGATCCTATCACATAGGGAATCTTTGAGCGAGAAAAGTAGATGGCCTCATCATTCATGTCAAGAACAACTTTTGCGCATGAGTCGCTTTCCAGCTCAGTCGGGTCAGCAATCTTGCAGGCAAGAGTTGCCATTCCCACGGCCGGGTTGGATGTCATCTCGCTCACCAACTTGTCAATAGATTCCGGCCTCAAGAGAGGCTCATCCCCCTGGATGTTGACGACAACTGAGCCAGGTACTTTCGAAATAGCCTCTGCAACCCTATCAGTCCCTGTTGGATGTTCCGTTGAAGTCATGACAACCTTGGCTCCAAAGCCCTTTGCTGCCTCGGCAACGCGGTCATCATCTGTTGCTATGAGGAGCTCAGTGATGAGTCGGCAGGAGCTCGCCCTCTCATACACGTGCTGCAACATTGGCCTGCCCAGGATGGAGGCCAGTGGTTTGCCCGGGAACCTCACAGAATTCCACCGCGCCGGAATGACCCCTATGACACCCCCTCCCACTTCTAGTCAGGCTCCTCCTGGTAGGGAACTTCTTCTTCGTTGTCTCTTTTCGTTAGTCTCTTCCTCTCTCTCCGCTTCTTCGGGCGAGACCGGGCTTCACCAACCGCGTCTCTTGCTGGTACACTCTTTGCCTGGTAGAACGCTTTTTCGCTAAGAACAACTCTGCGCGACTCCCTGTTCACCTCTATGAGCACAAGATCAAGTTCCTCGTCCACGCCATACTTGTCAGCCGGAACACTCATGTCCTCCCTAATCAAATGCGAGAAAGGTACAAATCCCCGGACATCATCTTCGAGCTCCACAATCAACCCCTGTTCCAGGAGCTCTGCCACCTTCCCCTTCATTTCCAACCCAATCTCATTGCTGCCGCTGAAATTCTCCAGCGGGTCTTCTTGAGTCTGTTTCATCCCCAGAGATATTCTTCTGTTTTCTCTGTCGATGCTCAGGACAACCACCTCCACCTTTTCACCTCTTTTGACCACTTCGCTAGGGTGGTTGATTCTCCTGGTCCAGGACATGTCTGATATGTGAACAAGCCCATCAATGCCATCTTCTATTTCTACGAAGGCCCCAAAATTTGTGAGGGTCCTCACTTTTCCGGAAATTGTACTCCCCACAGGGAACCTCTCCTCAAGGGTCTCCCATGGGTCGGCCATGGTCTGTTTCAGCCCCAGAGATATCCTTTCATTCTCCTTGTCGATACTGAGCACCACAGCATCAATGATGTCTCCAATGGCAACGACTTGACTGGGATGGTGTATCCGTCTGGTCCACGCCATTTCAGATATGTGGACCAGCCCCTCGACACCTTTTTCGAGTTCCACAAATGCTCCATAGTCGGTTATTGAGACTACCTTTCCTCTCACCTTTGACTCAACCGGGTGCTTCTCTTCTATCTTCTCCCAGGGGTATTCGGTCAGCTGCTTCAGGCCCAGAGAAACCCGCATCTTCTGGTGGTCGATTCCAATTACCTTTGTATTTATCTTGTCTCCAATGGCGACAAGCTCAGAAGGGTGGATTACCCGGCCCCAGGACATGTCGGTTATGTGCAACAGGCCGTCGACGCCGCCCAAATCGATGAAGGCGCCAAAGTCAGTGATGTTCTTCACAATGCCTTCCCTCACCTGACCAACTTCAAGCTCCTTGAGCAGTCTGGTTCTTGCTTCTTCCCTCTCAATCTCGAGTACGGCTCGCCTTGAAACGACGATGTTTCTCCTCTTCCAATTCAGCTTGATAATCCTGAACTCATGCGTGGTGCCGACAAGCTTGTCCATGTCCTTGACCGGATGGAGGTCTATTTGAGAACCTGGAAGGAAAGCATCCACAGCCAGAACTTCGACTATCATGCCTCCTCGCACGCGTCGGGTTATCACACCCTCAAGGGGCATTTTATCATCGTATGCCGATTTGATCGTGTCCCATACACGCAGGAAGTCGGCCTTCTGTTTGGACAGAACGGCAAAGCCTTCATCGTCCTCAGTCTCTTCCAGAAAAACGTCAATCTCATCGCCGACTTTCAGGGCCTCCGGGTCCTTGAACTCTGACAGAGGGATTATCCCTTCTGACTTGAGACCCACATCTATGATCGCCTCTTTTCCCCCGATTTTGACGACAGAGCCCTTGATCACCTTGCCCTCTTCCACATTACCAATGGACTCCATGTAGAGCTCCATCATCTCTTCCTGAGATAGTTCCTCCTCCTTGATTTCTATCTCAGGGCTCTCTTCCGAATCGACTTTCTTTTCTTTCTCAGACATTGATTTGACTCCCCCTTTGTCAATGAAATGCGCGCCCCCTCAACACTGTGTGTTCTGCGCCTGCGCCAATTAGGTCTATCACGTCTTCGATTATCCAGTCTGGAGTAGACGCACCTGCCGTGATCCCCAACTTGTGACTATTGCGGAACCATGCTGGGTCAAGTTCTTTAGCAGTCTCAATGTGGTAGGTCCGTTTCCCAACGCTTCTACAGAGCTCGGCAAGACGGGAAGTGTTCGCACTGTTCTTGCCGCCAAGCACGATCATCAGATCGACCTCCTCTGCAAGGTTGAGCGTTGACTCTTGGCGGAGTGTGGTTGCACTACAAATAGTATTGTATATCTTCAGTTCAGTCGCAATCTCAAGAAGTGTTGAAATCACAGACTGGAACTTATCCAGCAAAAGAGTCGTCTGGGCAATCACACCTATTTTCCTGCTCGCGATTCGAAGTCGGGGATCGTTATCTCTGTAGTCTAGAACTACGGCTCTATCACCCGCGTGACCCAGGATGCCTTTCACCTCAGGGTGGTCAGCTTCTCCTACCACCACTACCTGGTAACCCTGAGACCCCAGGGAGAAAGCCAGCTCCTGGGCCTTCCTCACAAAGGGACAGGTCGCATCGACCACAGTGATTCCTCTCGACTTAGCCTCCGACATTATCTTAGGAGGAACCCCATGGGAGCGGATAATAACAGTCCCTTTACGTATGTCAGAAAGAGACTGAATGGGTTTCACCCCTTTCTTCTCCAGCTCCTGTACAGCCTGAGGGTTGTGTATTAGCGAACCATACGTGTAGACAGGTACATGGCCCCTCTTTGCTGTCTGAAACGCTATTTTTATTGCCCTTTTGACTCCAAAACAGAAACCTGAGTATTCCGCCAAGAAAACCTTCATGCTCCTCTCCAAGGTGGATCTACCTCTCCGCAAGCATCACAATACTCCTCATCACCTCCTCACTTATCTTACGATATAGGTCCTTCCTGTTTGCTTTCCCACTTATGGTCACGGGATCTATGGGCTGCGCAAATCTAACCACAAACCGCGATCTTCTCAAAATAAGGTCCAGCAATCTCGCATTGGTCCCCTTCAAGTACACAGGAAGAACACTGACGCCGGTCTTGGCAGCGACGTACCCAAGGCCAACCTGCGGCTCTTGCATCACTCCCGTTTTGCTCCTTGTCCCCTCTGGAAATATGACCACTGCATTCCCATTCTTGAGCAGGCCAACTATACGTCTTAGCGCTTCAACGGAAGTCTTGCCTTCTTTTAATGGTATCGCATTGAAATGCGAAATAAGCCACGCGAAAAACTTCGTGCCTCTGAAGAGTCCTGCTTTGGCAAGGAAATGCAGCTCCCGGACGCCAACTCCAATTCCAACTAAAGGAGCGTCCATATTGGACAAGTGGTTGGGGGCTAGTATTAGACCTCCGGTTCTGGGCACAAACTGCCTACCTTCGATCTTCAGCCCAAACACCACTCTGGCTACTAGATAGAGAAGCCAGTAGCCTATTCTCCACTCCGGTCGCATGCCCGGACTAAGAGGCACAGGCAGTTGCCTTGCGTACCGCCTCTACTACCTGGTTCACCTCCTCTTCTATAGTAAGGTCAGTTGTGTCCATGAGGATGGCGTCTTCTGCTTTTCTCAAAGGTGAAACTTCGCGCGCAGAGTCTTCTCTGTCTCTTCTTCTTATCTCCTCTTCTATCTGAGAAGTAGGCATATCCTTCACTATATTGCCAAGCTGTTTTTTTCTTCTCCCGGCTCTCTCCTTCGGAGAGGCAGTTAGAAAGAATTTAACCCTGGCATCGGGAACTACAACCGTCCCTATGTCACGCCCCTCGCAGACCACTCCTCCCTCTTTGCACATACCCCTCTGAAGGCCAACCAGATGCTCCCTCAGTTCTTTGTGACTCGAAACGAGAGAGACCCACCTGTCAACCTCTGGCAACCTGATCTGTTCGGTCACATCTTCACCGTTTACCAGAATCATCATCCGCTCACCAGTATCTCTGAACTCAAATTTCAAGGATCGAGCAAGTCCAGTCAATCTTTTGCTCTCATTCATGTCCAGACTCTTTCTGAGAGCAAGCAGTGTTACTGCCCTATACATGGCTCCTGTCTCGAGATAGCCGAATCCCAGCCTTCTTGCCGCCAATCTCGCAACCGTAGATTTGCCCGAGCCAGAGGGCCCGTCAATCGCGACCACAATGCCACGCCTTTTCTTCATCACCAGAATAACATGTTATTGTCTCATACAGTTATGAATATTGCAACAGTGAATTTGGCACCTTTCACACAAAGAAAAACGGAGGAGATTTCCCCGAGCGGCCTTGTCTATTTCATTCCACAAAGCTAATATGTAACTTGAAATGACACCCGTATCTCATTTGCTTTAAGGGTCTTAACACCCAAACCAGACTGCAAGTGTACTATAACAGAATTCTTGAACGTCCTTGCGCGCCAAAACCTTAGAAAAACGAGGGCTCAGGACAGTGACTACTCTATTCTTATTGCCTTGCGGATCTGGCTGATTTCGGCCTTGCTCAATCTGCGCCATTTTCCTCTAGATAGCCCGCCCAGGACAATGGGTCCAAATTTAACCCTCTGAAGGCGTATCACATGGGGTCCCAGTTTTCTGAAAATCCTCCTTACTTCTCTTTTCCTCCCTTCTTTTATGGTCAACTCCAGAACCTCACCTTCCTTCTGGAGCCACCTCACCTTGGAGACTCTGGCGACTCCATCAACCAGCACTACACCCTGTTTAAGACTACTTAGCTGTTTGCCACTGAGTGGCTTATCGAGCGTCACTCTGTACACCTTTTCCACTCCGAAACTGGGATGCATCAATCTGTGGGCTGCAAATCCGTCGTTGCTGAATAGAAGAAGACCTTCGGTGTCTTTGTCCAATCGTCCCACGGGGAAGACCCTTCCTCCCACGCCCTTGACCAGGTCTTTCACACACTTCCTGCCACGCTCGTCTTTCATTGTGGTAAGGTAGCCCCTTGGCTTGTTCAGCGCGATGAAAATCACCTCCGTCGAGGCCACCACTCTGCGCCCGTTGACTGTAACCCTATCCACGTTCGGATCTATCTTCGTTCCCAACTCCGTGACCGGGCGCCCATTCACCTTGACCTTTTCGGTCAGAATGATTCGATCCGCGGCTCGCCTGGAGCAGACGCCGCTTGCAGCAAGGTATCTGTTCAACCGAACTCTGGTTTCACTCATGTGGATTTGGACTCGATTACCCAGATTTGTCTGCCGCATCCCTTACCACACATATGGGTGTGAGTTCATTCCCCTGCCCCATAGGGTTGTCCTTCATTATTTCTTCAAGAACGGATGCGTTCACCCCGGAGGTCTTACCAATCACCCACGATCCCCCAATATCGTTAATGTCCATGATAGCAGCATCCACCCCTGTTCTTCTCCTTATAACCTCCGCCACCATATTGGGATTCCTTGGGCCCATTATTACGCAGGATGTGTACGGCTCAACAGGAGATGTGTGAGCCGCGTCGATCAGGGCTGCCTGTGGTCCGGCTACTCTGTAAAAGTACCCCTTCTTTCCAAAGGGCTTGGTCAGGGCTGAGGCTATTGCCGCAACAAGAATTCGGGCTACTCCACATTCGTTTATTGCGCACTGCATTGTTGCTGGACTTCTCAACCCTACTCCATAAGGCACCCTGGTTACAAATCTCCAGAGAACTCTTGCCAGCAACCCTATCCCTATTCTTTCTTCAGGGATGGCCCTCCCCTGTGAGATGGCAACAACACTTTCGCTTACGACTATCACATCGCCAGTATGCACCATTCCCCTGCAGTATTTGGATACAATCTCAGCTATGTCTTCACCATCTTTGATCGTATGTGTCTTTATGAGCTGTCTTTCGAGCTTTTCTCTCATCCCATACCTTTGAGTTCACCAACCCGTGGCAGTTCATTCAAATTCTTCAGGTGGAAGTACCGAAGAAACTGCTTTGTGGTGCCATACAGGAGCGGACCGCCCAACTGTTTCGCTCTGCCCAACACTTGAATCAGATTCCGTTCAAGCAACGTACTGACGACTCCATCCACATTCACTCCCCTTACAGATTCGATGACGGCTTTCGTCACTGGTTGTCTGAAGGCTATTACCGCAAGAGTTTCCAGGGCCGGCCTCGAAAGCCTCGATGCCCTTCTCCCCTTGTGAAGCCTCGCCACCACCTCAGAGTATTCCTTCCTTGTATAGAGTTGATAACCTCCAGCAACCTCTTTCAACTCAAAGGCTCTTCCCTGTTCATCATACTCCCTGGCCAATTCTGAAAGAGCCTCTCTCACCTGTTTTGTGGATGCTCTTGAGTGAGCTCTGAGCTTTTCAATCGAAAGCGGTTCATCTGCAGAGAAGAGCAAGGCCTCTACCCTATTTTTTGATTCCTGCGCATCCATCCTTTTCCTCCTCTTATGCCCGTCTTACCCGGTCTCGAAGGTCTTTTGCTATCTGCCCTACCTCTCTTATTGCCATCAGCCTTGCGAAAACAAGAAAGACAATTCCACCAAGGATCAAGGGTATTATAAGAAGAATAGCCTTTGAGGCAAGTGAAACAAAACCTATTCTTCCTGAGAGCCAGACGTAGCCACCCCAGGCAGCGCCCCCCATTAGCAAGGAGGCGGTAAGGACTCTCCCCCCGGTGGATCTGATGGCTTTTGCGTCATAAGGCCCCAGGACGCCACGCACTGCAGCGAATAAGAGAGCCATATTGAGAATAGAAGCGAGAGAAGTTGAAAATGCCATTGCCCTGAACCTCATGGTCCACATGAGAGCAAGATTCAGCGCGATGTTTGCAGCAACACAAGCAAAACTTATCTTCATAGGAAGTCCAGGTCTTTTAAGCGAGTAGAAGACCGATGCAAGTACCTTGGATGCTCCAGCACCCATAATAGTGAGCGAGTAGAACATCAGGGCTTGAGAAGTGAACAATGTGTCAGCCTGAGTGAAATTTCCCCTCTCATAAACAAGTGCACAGATGGGTCTGGCGAGCACTGCCGTCAGCACAGCAGCAGGTATGGTCAGAGTAAAGACGAGTCTCATGGAGTAGGAGAACGTGGACCTGACCATGTCCATCTCTCTCCTTGAGACTTCCTCGGATAGTCTGGGTAGAGCGACAGTCGCAACTGCGACACCAAAAAGCCCTATGGGCAACTGCATCAGCCTGAAGGAGTAGCTCAGATAAGAAACCGAGCCCTCCTCCAGAAGCGTGGCGAGAAAGATGTTTATGAGCACATTTATCCTCGTTGCCGCCATTCCGGCAGCAACCGGAAGAACAAGAAGGATTATACTTCGAACGCCCGGGTGGCGAAAGTCAATCCTGAATCTATAATGGAAGCCAACACTTCTGAGTAGAGGGATCTGGATGATAATCTGAAGTAGCCCGCCGGCAATCACACCCAAAGCAACAGAGGTTATCGGGTCCCAGCCTATTCCCGGCATGAATCTGTATAGAAGGACCGCGCAAGTTATGACGCCGATATTGAAAAGGGCAGGAGCTACCGCTGGAACGAAGAACCTCTTGAAATAGTTGAGTACCCCCATCATCAGTGCAGAGACAGCGATGAGAACAAGAAATGGAAAGATGATCCTGGCCAACTGCCAGGTGAGAGCAATTTTTCCCGGTTCCCTTGCGAATCCAAAGGCAATTGCTTTCATGATCCACGGAGCAAAAATAACGCACAGCGCGCATACTACACTGACAAAGAGGATGAGAGAGTTAAGGACGGTATTGGCAAACCTGAGCGCTTCCTCTTTGCCTTTTTCCACATACTCACTAGAAAAAATTGGAATGAACGCCGCGTTAAGCGTTCCTTCAGCAAAGAAGTCTCTCAGCAGATTTGGGACATTGAAAGCGACTCGGAAGGCATCCATCGCATACCCGGCCCCGAACAGGTACGCAAGAACTACTTCTCTGGCCAGACCAAGAAGGCGGCTTATGCCGGTTGCCGCACTAAAGGCCGCGGCCCGACCCGTAATCTGACCCCTCTCCCCTTGCTCCCCCATCAGCTATTTCTATACCACAAAACGGCCAGCACATCAACAGGGATTAAAAAACTATTGACACTAGGGCCTGGTGAGGGTATAGTCGGCACTCTGCAAATCAACGGAGGATGCCTTGGATAGACACAAATCTGCTGAGAAGAGAACTCGTCAAAATGAACGGCGAAGGATGAGGAACAAGGGGATGAAGTCCGCCATGAGGACTGCCATAAAGAAAGCCTCTGCCGAACCAAAGACCGAAAACCTGAATACCACGTATTCCATGATTGACAAGGCGGTCAAGAAACATCTGATTCATAAGAAGACCGCAGCCAGGATGAAGTCTAAACTGGCCCGCACCGTGAGCCCCAAACCAAAACCCCAACAAAGAGAAACAAGCGACAAGTCGTAAGCTGAAGGACGGCTGTACGCTTAAGACACAAGCATGCTGTCAGCTTCGGGGACGGTTTCCTCCTAAAACCCGAAGGATCTTCGACTTGACATTTGACATTTCGTCTCTTATGCTAATTTCGTCACATCTGTATCTGACTGCCGTACATTCACTTACGAGCTAACCTCGGGGACGGTGCCCTCCCAAAACCCGAAGGATCTACGACTTGACATTTGACAAAACCCGTGTAGAACCGGCAGCATTTGGTCTCCCCACACCTATTTTTCCTGCAGTTCACTGCGGGCTGCGGCAAGTCCCTTCATGGCAAGTTGATTGTTTGGCTCGACCCTTAGGACCTTTTCGAATTTCTCTATTGCTTCCTCATATTGACCGAGCATGAACTGGGACCCGCCCAGATGAAGTGTCGCAGGAAGATTGTCTTCTTCTACTGACAACACACTCTCGAATGCCCGTTTCGCATTAACATACAAACCTTCATTCATCATTCCAATTCCTGACGAGAGCATCATCCTCGGATAGATCTCAAGATTATGCCTGGTTCTTTCGTCCCTATAGGTTCTGGCACTGAAACTTGATTTTAGGTTGAGGCTGCCATAGTCGAATATTCTCTGTTTCCTTTCTTCTCTGAACTCAAAAATAGTGCCGTAGGGAATCTTTTCCAGGTCCCGTCCGATCTCACGCGCATCAACATCATGGCCATTGATAAAAGTCGTGTACGCCCTGCCTGTTTTCATCTGATTATTTATGAATGAGTTGACCATTCTAATGAATCTCCTCTGAATCTCTACAGGGCTTCTTAGTGTTCCATGCTCGAACTTGTAGAGCTCTTCAAGATACGATTCTATTTCGGGCTTTGATAGATTGAAAGTCCTTGGAGACTGTCTTTCTAGATAGTCGAAATACCACGAGCGCCGAAGAAGTTCTTTGTCGATCATAACAACATCTCTTCTTTTGCCCTCGATGTGTTGTATGTAAAGTATGGGAGAGTAAATGTCCCAGTTGTTGGTGAGGCACAATCCGTTATTTTCGATTGACTTGAGATGGTTTTCGCCATACTCGTATGCGATGCGATTCCTGCTCATATCGCATTTGTAGTAATGCGCGCCAATTGGAATCAAGAAGACAAAAGCGCCAAGCAACAGGATTGCTTTCCGCGTAGTTTTTCTGAACAGAAACCGTAAGCCAAAACCAGAAACCACGGCCATTATCATAAATGCTGGAATGTAATACGCGTCTATGTCCGGTATGTCATAGTTCAGTGAGTACAATAGGTCGAGGAAAAAGATTGCGAGAATGAGATAGACCTTTTTAGACTTCTTTGCTGCGAAGATCCCCAGAAGCGGCAGCCACAGGAGAAATGGTGTGAACTGGTCAAGTGCCAGACGGCCGAACTGGATAAGGTGAACCTTCAGGACCTGAAGTTCCGAACTGAACATCCACACCCTGTACTGCTTCCCACTGACATGCCATATGAATCTCTCAAGCGTGGATGCATTCCCCCAATTCATCACTGGATTCTCATGAGCCCTGATGGGGAGATACGCATATATGGAGAGACCAAGAAAGAAAAGGACAATCATCAAAGGGAGTTTCTTGAGCGTTTCCTTGCGAACACCCAGTATGTAGATTCCACAGGGGATTCCAACAAGCAAAGCACCCATATGATTGGATAGAGCCAGTCCCAAAGTGTATGCAAAAAGGAGAGGCGCTTTCTGGTCATCTGAGAAAGTGAGGAAAATAAGAACAGAGATGAGGAATGTGGTCAGTGAATATACTTCAGTGACCACTGCCTGATTCCAGATGGTTGTACTGAAAGCAAACGAAGAGGCGCAAAAGAAAGCGAGCAGTCTGGACCTGGTTGGATCAGCGCCCTCGGAGGCAAGAATTCTGGAGATAGTGATGAACAGAATGAACGTTGAAAGCGCTGCAAAGAACGCAGACATGAAATTTGTTCTCACGACAACAGAGCCAAGAGGAATCAGGGAAAAGAGTCTGCCAAGGAGAGTATACAGAGGGTAGCCTGTTGGATGAGCTATCCCAAGAGTTCGTGACACAACGCACAATTCTCCAGCATCCACAAAGCCGACAGTACGACACAATGTAAGACTGTAAATGATTAGCGGAAGAACAAATGCTGCCACACCGAGGATGACTGCGAGCCTCTTGTTGTGCATGTGCACAGTCTACGCAACCCAACCCATCGAGTCAATCCCATAACATAGATGAAATGGCGTGAACTATTCTGTTGACCAATTTGCTTTTGTGCAGTAGACTCCTTCTGTAAGAGAACGGTCTTCAAGGACGGCGCGGATGTTCGGGTGTGTTACACAAAAAGAGAAAAAGCTCAGGTCACGGAAGTGTCCCGCGGGCAACCAATGTCTGCCCGCGACCTCACGATCTCTGGAGGAGCAATGAATAAAAAGTGTTTGCTCATTGCCATGGCCATTCTTTTC
The DNA here is from genome assembly GCA_004376575.1 of candidate division TA06 bacterium. Taxonomy (NCBI): domain Bacteria; species candidate division TA06 bacterium. Next base: position 58,551 of record SOJN01000148.1, read on the forward strand.
ACCTTCGGCTATGCCATGGCACAGGTGCCCAAAGTCTCACACATATATCCCGATGCTGGAATAAATACACAAAGCGTTGATGCCAAGATATACGGCGCCAACTTCCAAACAGATCCTATAAACGCAGTCAAACTTGTCAGGCCTGGCTACCCGGACATAGACGGAACCTCCATAAACATCGTCTCAGAGGAATACCTGACCTGCTCGTTTGACCTGACAGGCGATTCAACTGGCCTACATGACCTCACAGTCTCAAACAGTTCTGGCGAAGATACGCTGCCTCGGTGTTTTACAGTCTATACACCGTCTGGCTCTTCTCTCGTATGGGCAAGGACTGTAATAGATTCGGGCGCACCTGCCTCCTATTACATTGCTATGGGAGACGCTGATGGGGATCACGAAATCGAGCTATATGGTGCAAAAGGTTGGAGCATCTATCAATACAAATGGGATGGGATGGGTTGGTCGAAAACCACCATAGGTGCCGGCAGCGATTACGTCATTGAGATCGCATTGGGGGATGTGAATCGCGATGGCAAGATCGAAATATATGTTGCATGCCTGGACGACACACTGTACATGTTTGAGTGGAATGGCGTGTCCTGGATCCGAACACCTATTTGGGCCAGCAGCGGCGGCATACGAGGAGTTACGATAGGAGACGCTGATGGTGACGGAGAAAATGAGCTGTACACCGCTGCCCGAGACAGCATCTTCGAGTTCGAGTGGAATGGCGTAGCCTGGCAGTGGTCAACCGTCGGAGCCTGTTCACTCAGCTTTTTGGGGTTTCGCACAGCTCTTGCAGTCGGAGATGGAAATGATGACGGTGAGATAGAACTATATGGATGTGCCGTCGACAGTACCATACAGTTCAAATGGGATGGAGTGAGTTGGGTAGAATCAGCAGTCGGTAGGCACACCGGCTTTGCGGTTGCCCTAGGTGACGGCAACCGGGACGGAGATATGGAGACGTATGCTGGTGGTGACAGCATCCATCAATTCAAGTGGGACGGGGTGAATTGGACGAAGACACCGATGGGCAGCGTAGGATTCCAGGCTGTTCGATTTGCGGTAGCAGATGGCAATGGGGATGCCGAAATCGAGGTATATGTGACGTCCGCTATGGATCCCGGTTTTGCCGTAATCCACGAACTATGCCAGTATGAATGGACCGGTGCATCCTGGACAGAGACGACCATCTATTCGATCCCCAGTGTGGAAATACCTGGACTTGCGGTGGGGGACGGCAACTATGACGGTGAGATGGAAGTGTATGTGGCAACAGAGAATGGTGACCTTTACCAGTTTAAGGCTGCGTTTATCCCTGACATCGAAGTGTCTGACACGGAACACGACTTCGGCCCGGTTCCTATCGGTGATTCGCTAGACTGGGAGTATCTCATCATAAGAAATGTTGGTGTTGACACCCTGTTTATCGACAGTATCCTGTCCGACACTGCTGACTATGGAGTGTTGGCCTCATTATTCTCCGACACGATACTTGCAGACGATTCGATGCTTGTGACTGTAAGGTTCAAGCCTTCTGCAGTTGACACCATAGCAGGAACGTTGTCAATCTTCTCAGATGACCCGGATGAAGCAGTGCTGAATGTTTCCCTTACGGGAGTCGGCATCATCCCTCCAAAGGTCAGCCATATCTACCCTGACGCAGGCATAAACACGAGTACTGTTGACGCCAAGATATACGGCGCCAAGTTTCAGACAGACCCCGTAAACGCAGTCAAACTTGTCAGGCCTGGCAGCCCGGACATAGACGGAACTTCAATAACCGTCGTCTCAGACGAGTATTTGACCTGTTCGTTCAACCTTACCGGAAACTCGACTGGCCTGTATGGCCTTGTAGTGTCAAACAGTTTTGGTAATGATACCCTCCCCGGGTGCTTTACCATATGTTCGCCGTCAGTGTCTCCATACATTTGGGAAAGGACAACTGTCTACTCGGGCGGCGGGAGCATTGCTGGACTTGTCGTCGGAGATGCCGATAATGACGGAGATATAGAAATGTATCGTGCAAGCGGTTCGAGTTTGTTTCGGTTTGAATGGGATGGCTTCATGTGGGTCATGACATTTCTAGGTGGTGACGCATCTGGCATGTTCGACATCGTACTGGGAGATGGGAATGGGGACGATGAACTGGAAATCTATGGCGCTTGTTATGACGATAGCGTCTATCAGTTCAAGTGGAATGGTTTTGACTTCACGAAGACAGCAGTCGGCGCTGTCAACAGCAGCATCCGCTCTCTTGCCTTGGGGGATGGAAATCGGGACGGCGAACTCGAGATTTACGCTTCTGACCTGGACAGTATCTATCAGTTCAGGTGGGACGGAATAAGTTGGACAAGGACGACTGTTGGTGCATGTTCACTTGCTTCTATGTCGCTCCGAAGAGTCCTCATTGCCGGAGACGGGAATGATGATGGCGAAATTGAGCTATATACCTACAGCAGCGACAGTATCTATCAGTTCAAATGGGACGGAATCAGTTGGACAGAATCAGCTATCGCAGAGAACGTAGGTTTTGCCCTTGCAGTAGGAGATGGCGACCAGGATGGTGAGACGGAGATATACGCAGGTGGGGGCAGTATACACCAGTTCAAGTGGAACGGCACCTCGTGGGGCCAAACAATAATCGGCAGCATAAACGGCGCCGTGTCCGGGCTCGTCGTGGGAGATGGCAACGGAGACGGAGAGATGGAGATATATGCAACAGTTGGTATGGAACTCGGTTACCCCCCTGACATGGGTATTCATTATTTCAAGTGGGATGGAATACAATGGGCGAAGACAACAATTTCCAACTATGAATTGTATGAGCCTGCTGTGGGTGATGGCAACTATGACGGTGAGATGGAAGTATATGCGGCAACAGGGGGCGGCGATGTTTACCAGTTCAAGCCCGCCTTCATCCCAGACATAGAATTGGCTGAGACTTCCCATGACTTCGGCTCAGTTCCTATCGGTGATTCGCTTGACTGGGAATATCTCGTCATCAGGAACGTGGGGGTTGACACGCTGTTTATCGACAGTCTCCTGTCCGATACCGCTGTTTATGCGGTGACGGAACCAACATTCCCCGATACAATACTCTCAGACGACTCAACGCTTGTGACCATAAGGTTCAAGCCTCTTGTCCCTGATACTGTATCGGGAACACTGAAAGTGTACTCAAATGACCCGGATGAACCTATGTTGAACATTTCGCTGACTGGTGCAGGGATAGCTTCAACGCCGCCGGACTCCTTCAGTCTCATTTCACCGCCAGATTCCGCGGTACTCGCAATCACGAGACCGACATTTATCTGGGGGGCCTCAGACGACACTCTGGAAGGGCTCAAAGATTATCATGTTTATATAGATCTTACCCTCAGGGACAGTACAGAGGACACCTCATGGACTTCAGATTTTGATCTGGCCGAAGCATGGCACGACTGGTACATAGTCGCCTATGACAGCGTGGGGAATCCGCAACAATCATCTGAGACCTGGGCTCTACTCATTGACACCACGGCTCCCTCAATTGTCACCTTGATTTCACCCCCTGACAGTTCATATCTGAATGACACGACCGTCAACTTCGCGTGGCATCAGTCAACGGACAATCTCAGTGGTATCGACCACTATATGCTTCAGCATACCCCGGACAGCAGTTTCTCATCTGGTGTGATTGGAACAACTTCAATTGACACTGTGTTCACCCATTCATTGTCTGATTCTATTTACTACTGGAGAGCGAGGGCAGTTGACAAGGCTACTAATCAGGGCAACTGGTCGGATGTTTGGAATTTCACCATTGATACCGAAGTTCCCGACGCACCAACGCTCATTTCACCGACAAACGGGATATTCCTGAGTGACACTCTTGTCATATTCGAATGGAGCGAAGTGACAAGTCTTGCACTTTCCACTGCTCACGACCGAGACAAAAATAGAGGAGGTTCTCCGTTAATCTTACGATCCGCAATTACATATGTTTTTCAGGTAGATACACTCCTCGATTTTGTCTCTCCCCTACTTGTCGATACACTCGATACGACCTCAACCACCTTATTCCTGTACGAGGACTTTCCATTTTGCTGGCGAGTGAAGGCCTATGATCCAGCGAATAATCAGGGGCCGTATGCTGATCCGGATAGCTTCGGAGTCGATATCACCCCGCCAGTCATCGGATCTACCACTGTACTTGTTGACACCTCTTTCGTCGGACCGTTCGAAATCTTGACAAAAGCGACGGACAGCCTTGCAGGAGTAGATTCAGTCGTGCTCTGTTACAAAAGAGACGAGGACCCTGATTGGGTCTCTGTTGTAATGAGCCCGGCTGGTGCACCTGACTGGTATGTGGATTCAATACCGGCAGTCTCCAATGTGAACGACACGGTTCGGTATTATGTTGGTGCGTTCGATGCCGCTCAACCTCCAAATTCAGCAACAGACCCGGAAGGCGCACCGGCTGAATACCATGTGTTCATTGGCAATTTTGTCGGTGTAGCGGAAGCGAAACATTTGCCTGGAGACTTCTTTTTCGGTCTGGAGAGAAATCCTGCCAGAAACAGAGTGTCCTTCCATCTGGAAATCCCAGAACCCGCTCTAATCTCTTTGGAGATTTACGATGTCTCAGGTAGGCTCATTGATACTCCTATGAGGGGCGTAAGGCCTGCTGGGCTCTATGAAATAACCTGGGGCTCAGGCGTCACCTCGGGGGTTTACTTCTATTCCCTCGAATCCCCCTGGGGAAAGAGAACAGGGAAACTGGTCTTGATACGTTAGTATTTCACCAAGGAGCTACATGATGGATAAGAATGCGCTTGTTGGCAGATGTGGCCTGTATTGCGGTGCGTGTGTCATATACAGAGCAGAAAGAGACGACCCTGAATGGCAGAAGCGGCTAGCTGAGCACTTCAAGTGCCCACCTGAGAAGGTGAGCTGCCAGGGGTGCGGCGCGCTCACTCCGAATTGCTGGGGTAATGACTGCGAGATGGTCAAATGCCTGGATGAAAGAGGTTACCAGTTTTGCTACGAGTGCTCGGAATACGAGGCTAAGACCTGTGATAAGTTTGAGGAGATTTGGAAGCGTTACTCCGAGGAAGACTCCGTGGATCTGAGAAAGAATCTATCAAGGATAAAAGAAGGCAAGGTGGAAGAGTGGCTCAAGGAGAGCGAAAAGCTTTACACTTGCCCACACTGTGGCAAGCCAATAACGACCGGTGCAAAGAAGTGCCATCACTGTAAACAACAGTTGTAAGATGCAAGACAAATGAAGCTGTCAGCCGTCAGCTAAGCCAAAAAACAAGGCCACAATCAAGCAATCAGTTCTTCCATTTTGCCCTTCGGGCTTTGTAATCGTGTTGTCATTCTGAGGCGCCCGACGAAGCCACGAAGGGCGTAGTCGTGGCGCCGAAGAATCCGCTTGCGCCAAGTTCATCCTTCTAGTAGCATTTGGGGACAGCCCCCCAATTTTA
>SOJN01000149.1 GCA_004376575.1 candidate division TA06 bacterium
AGCAAGGATTCTCCGTACGTTCCCCAACTCCTCCCTGTCATCAACTTTTTCGGAGGAGAGCCGTTTTTTCCGAGTATCAGGCGCCGTCAGCTAAGCTTTCTTGAATCGGAAAATTCTCTCGTCCTGTATCCTCGGTAGCTCGATATCGACCAGAAGGGTTGTATTTGGCGCAAGAAGCGTCTTATTTCGCTGACTGGCCACGGTAAGAGAGTCTTCCGGGTCATGATACCTTATTCGCTTGCTCAAGGCTGCCGCGCACAGGCTCATGTCCACCCTTTTGTCTTTTTTGAGAATTTCCTTTTGCAGGTCCGTGATGTCAAACAAGAAGGAACGATAGCTTGCGTCGCGCGAATATTTTCTGACCTTCTCGAGTATGTCCTTTTGAACTTTCTGCATCACAGTATCGGCTCGGTCGCCTTTTTTCTGGAAGAATTCCACAAAGTAGTCTCGTATCCCCTCTCCAAACTGGTCGTGGACTCTTATGACCGCGTGCTGGTATTGATGGTATCTCTCCTTCCTCTCGGGATCCTTAAGCCCCTTGCCAAAAGTTTCTCCTGAAACTTCGTTGAGGTGCTTGATGTGCGTTTTGTATTCATCAGCACTCTTTATTTTGAGGCTTTTGATCAGAAGATCTGCAAGGGTTTTGTCCTTGCCTGGCTCCACAATCGTCCGGTGGTTACGGTTGTAGAGAACGCCGAAAGCGATGGGATCATAATATCGGTTTTGTTTCTGTACGTCATAGCCCTTTGGGGTCTTGAAAACCACTTTGATGTATGCGGCATTCAAGTTGGCAGTGGAAACATAGACGGTTCCATCCGAACCATTTTTGTGAAAGCTGCCAGCCAGGCCCGGATACACGTCTGTCCCAATTAAGATAGTGGTGTAAACATGCTCTTGCTTGAAGATTCGGTTTGCTGGGTTGAATAAGTCCTGTTCAGCCATGGCCCATGATGCAGGTGAGGCCAATTCCAAAGCCTCCAAAACTTTTGTACCCGTCTGCAAAAAGTGGTCCCATTTCCAACCCAATCGTAACCTTCCAATCATTGACTTCCCAATGTGGGCAAGAGCAGAGCCAAAATTTGCAGGGGCAAGCATTACCAGATGTCTTATGGGACATTTCTCAGGTTTCCCGAGGAAGTAGTGAATCAAGTACTGCCTCACCACCGGGCCGCCCGTGCTGTGTACGATTACATCAAAACTGTGACGTCTTTCAGGAATTTTCTTGTCCTTCAAGGCGCTGCCCATCGCCTGACCTAAGTCCTGAATAGTGATTTCATCGTTCATACTCAGGTAGTCAGCCAGCCAAATATCGACGACAGCGAACCCATGTTTCTTTAGAAAAGATGAAAGCGGTCTGAGACTCTGAGAGGTCCCGCTCCACCCGTGCAAAATCAACAACGAGCGTTTGGCCATACACCCCTCCTTTTTTAGAGAAGACTGAATTGATGCAGATGAAGGTCAAGATTCATCACTGAGGCGCTTGTTGAGGTATTTCGAACATCAAAAGGCAAGGCCGTAGTACACTACAGAAAGATGGAAGTTTTTCCTAAAGAAAGCGTCCCTGTCTATATGTTCAGAGTTCCCCAAGAAGGCAAGTCCAATATTCAGCAGAGTGGTATCTAGATATAGTCCGAGAGCACCGCAGAACCTGGCCTTATCCGAGGAAAGTGACTCGAAGTCGAATGATGGGTCTGGGACTATGTCGGCGAAGAAGGCGGAGGCCTCTACATGGGCACTGAGTCTTAGGCCCACGGGTGATATTTCGAAGAGAGCGACTCGTGCTGAGGTGCCGGCCTTCCACATTAATCTCTCGATAAACTCGTTCCTTCCATATCCGGGAAGATCTTCGGAGTCAAGTAGTCTTAGTTGATAAGCTCCACGAGGACTGAATCCACCGAGGCTGTAGCGCTCGTGATGAGGAGCATTCTCATCGTACCAGCTCCCGAACAGCTGGATCGCTACTGTTGTCGGTTTGCTCCACATCTGAAATCTCAGTGGAGCCCACATAGCCTTTGCCCTGGCCTTACCCCACCAGGATTCATTGTCTTTGCCACCCTTGGCCTCAATGTCTGCCTTTAATCCGGAGTTGGGGAAAATGGTACGGTCGAGGTCATCGTGCCGGAGCGCCAAGACGCCATTGAAGTACCATTTCTTCTCTTCACCCATATTGATCCATGTTGCTTCGAGACCTGGAATGGCGGCAACGCGGCCCCGATAGAGCGGAAAAGTAAAGCTTGAACTGAACTCGTCAGTTCTTTGTTCATAGGCTGTTTCGTCTAATGCACTTGGAAAATCGAGCCCCTTGTAGTGGGCGCTCAACTGAGGGATGAATGAAGAAAAAGAGTAGGGAGTACGCATAATGGAACGATAGCGCTGAAGTCCTATATTAAATCCCTGTCCTCTTGGGAGTTGCCGGGACATCTTGAGCGGAAAATTCTGAGTGTAATTCGCATAGGGAGACCAATCAAAAATCCACCTTCTGATTCTGATTTCACCAAAGAAATTGAGGCCTTCATGTGTCTCTAATGCCAAAGATGGGAGTTCTAGGGTAGCATTGGATTTTTTTTGTACCGCAATGTTCAAGCAATCTCCCTCGTGGCCCTCCACTGAGATAGTTTTGAGCTGAAACTCCTTGCGGACATCCCCAGCCTTCTTTAGAATCTTATTGGGAGAAAAAGGTCTCCTGAATTGATTTGCTACAGCCATTTTTGTTCCCGCACCATCACAACTTATCCTTATGTTTCTGAGGAAGGTCCCCTTTTCACCGTGAATGTGCAGGAGGCCAGTATTATGGCTTTTGTCTGAAGGAAGGAACTGCACGCTGTCGACTCTGGGAGAAACAAAGCCTTGTCGCACAAGGCACCTTTCTACTGTGTCTTTGACCTCCTCGAAATTTAAGGCTCTCTTCTCTTTGTTGATTCTCCTTCGGATTGCTTCCTCAGTCGCGCGTTTAGCTATCGAATCATAGGCTGTTGAAGCAAAACCCATTTTCAAAACGGGCTTCACCGAATCTTGAGAGCTTTCCTTTTCTACCAGGCGAAAAGTCAATGACCACTCTTCACCTGCATTTCTCATTTCTGCCCCAACTTCCTCAAAACGGCCGAGACTATGGATTCGCTTCAAAGCTTCACAGACATCAGTCTTCTCTATCCAGCTCCCCTTCTCGAACCTAATTGCGTCCCGAATTTTCCTTTCTTCGGTTTCGCCTGGCCCGGTGAGCTTGGGGGCTTCTGAAAGCCTGAGAATCCTTTCGTTGGGTGGGGGTAGGTTCAGGAGGTTCTGCGACGATCGCATGTGATCTTCCATGCTTGCCACTCCCAGCTTGATCGATTCGATCAGACTGTCTGTAGCAGCGGAACCCGCATGGATCAGTTCGTTCAGCTTCTTGGGGTGGAAGTCAAAGCCACCTTCAACATCTAGGTCAATTCTGGAGTGAGCAGCGTCCCAACTATTCCAGACATGCTTTTCTCTGGCCAAGGGAAAGGCCGCATTCATCACGGCGATCCCCAGGGGTCCTGACAGTTCTGGCTTCTGCTTGACTGCATGCCGAGTGCCTCTTCTCTTAGACGGATAGACAGCAATGACATAGTAATCGGTCGTCTCGTTTTCAGCCACGTTCATCATATTGTCTGGCGCTCTGGTTCCGTCAAATCGGATGAATGCATCTACTGGAAGGTTGTTCAGAACGCCTCCATCAATATATACATTACCTGCGATTCTCATTGGTTCAAACGCCATCGGAAACGAGGCGCTGCCACGTAGAGCAGTGCAGATAGTTCCCTCGCGCATCAACTCTGAGTTTGCCGTGTTCATGTTTGTAAGCATAGTACCAAATGGGATGGGCAAGCTGTCAAATTTGAAGCCCGCTCGATAGTCGGCCTCAAGAGTCCTCTTTGCGATCTCGTCAGTGAATTTCTGCGCTGTTCTAAGACCAGCTCCGAAGTCAGGCTCGATAGCAGAAGGGTACAGCAGGAACCCCCAGCGCTTCCAGGTGATGCTTAAGTCCAGGCCAGGCTCTCGGGGTTTTTCTAGTAACCGCTCCCAGAGAGGCAGGTCCTCCTTGGGTGGTCGATCTGTGAAGATGTTCTTCCAATCGACGCTGTCTTTGACAATAGACTCCAGGTCGTCAACAGAGATGCCAGACGCATAGAGGCCCCCGATAATCGCACCCATGCTCGTGCCGGCGATCCCGTGAATGGGGACGTTGTTCTGCTCAAGAACTCTTAGAACGCCGATGTGGCCTATGCCGCGCACTACACCGCCGCCGAGGGCGAGCCCCACCTTGACGTTGCGCGGCAGGTCGGGAACCAAATCCCAGTTCACGCGGTCGTAGCTCCGTTCAGCCCAGCTAGTATCTTCGGGTAGAACTCTTCGTTCCCAAAGGTACCCGGGATCTGAGCTGTCCTTGTCGAATCTCAACCTGAGCCATATTGGGTAATTATCGCTCCCTGCTGGGTTGGTGCCTGCCATCGCGCCACTAGACGCGGCGAGACAGAGAACCGCAATTGAAGCTAGCACCCAGGCTATCTTCATAGACCTCTCCTTGTCGTGTTTTTGATGAAAGTGTGGAGTTATGAGCAGACTTATCTGCCCCACTCTTGTCGGCATGAAATTGAATTGCCTGACCCGCCCATATCCGTGCCATCAATACATCAATATACAGTCGATAGGAACAAGGTCAACAGAAATCTTTTAAGCTCCACACCCTACGAGTGTCGAAATAACTCTTGACACGGAGATGCCATAGGGGTAAGAAAGATGGTGTATGCAGGGGCGTAGTCCTGAGAATGAATGTCCTGACCTTGTTGGGAGTGGATGGAGGTTTGGCAAATGGAGCTTGTGAATGAGCTTCAGGGGCTCAGAGAGCGAGTTCTATGTAACCTAGTCCTGGACAAAATTGCGGGCTGGCCCTTCCGACGACTTGAGAGTGGGATGAAACGGTTTCTGGGACTATGTTTACTTTTCATTATCTTCGAGGCTAGCGAATTGCTGGTCTTCGGCATTGTGAAAATCTCCATACTTCAATCTTTGGTTCCTTCGATCCTAACGGCCTTCATTGCTGCACTTTGTATTCATGTGGTGAGTTGCTGCTACCAGCACACACTTGTTGAGCTCGGGGCAGTTGCCACCACACCGGCCCTCGGGAGTGGTGTTGAGAAAGCGTTGGTCAACTGGTTAAGAAAAACAACAAACATTTGGTTTCAACTCCTCTGGTCGTGTGGAGTAACCGTTGCGGTTATTCTGGCCCTGTATGTTATCAAACAGAGAGCTACTCTTTCGATTCCCTACGGGCCTGGGCTGCTCTTTGGTGCTGGGCTGGTGTTTTTCTGGCTGGGCCAGATTTGGTACTGGGCGGTCTTCGCGCCGTTTGCAACCAGGCTCCTGAGAGGCAGCGATGCATCAGAAATTGGCCTAGACCCACTGTATCCAAATGAAACGCCAATTCTAGTTGCCATGTCCAGAACACTTTCTGTTTATGCACTTTGGCACGGTTTCGTAGCGACACTGTGTCTCATATTGCTATTCACATTGCAGCCCGATTTTGGCGAGGGAGGCACACGATATGTTCTTGTTTTTGTCCTTCTGAGTTATCTGATTAGCTTTTGGACATTCCTGTATCCGCAATTCAATCTCTCCCAGCTTGTCTATCGTGCCAAGCAGGATACCTTGCTCAAGATACGAGCTGAAAGCAGCAAACTGTACGAGAACCTGGACAAATTGGAAAGAGCGGATTTTGAAAGACTGGAGAACCTGAGGGGCCTTCATGACACGGTTAGTAAATGGCGTAATACAGTGGTCGGGTTCTCTGGGCTGCGCTCGTTCATTGCTTCATTGATAATGCCTGCTCTGACAGCGTTTGTTGGGTTCAAGCTGCAATCCTTCATGGCGTAAAACTCACCTCCGGAATCCTAAGCCTAGCTTATCAGGGATATTTCCACTCATCTCGGGATGTGCGTCACGCAACCCCTGCGAACGGAATGGTACCCCCGTCAAACGGGCGGTCGTGGAACGACCGGGGCAGGGTGTGCAGGTGGGAATTTCGAAGGTGGGGGACTGGGTGATGGGAATTTCGTAGTTTCATGTATTAGCCGACGGCTATCTTATGTCTTATATCTGGTTCGAGGGTATTTAGAACACCACTCTATATTTCATATGTCTTTTTCGCAGCTCGGCAACAAGCCTTATTTTCTGCTCACGAAAGAATTCGGGCGTGGTTGCGTGCTGTAGATTGTGTCGGTGGTAGAATCCTTTTATTGAACTCATGTAGTTCATCTTGTCTATCAGGACGTTGTCCACCTTTCCTGCCAGGCTTTCCACAAGTTTCTCCGGGTTTCCTGGCAGGATTGGGCCAACAAAGGCAAATGTTCTGATTCCTTTTGAATGGATTTTCTCCAGGGCGTCCAGTCTCTGCCTTACTGTTGAAGCATTTGGCTCAAACACTTTTGCTATTTTTTCATCACCTGTCGCTATCGTAAATCCTACCTGTATTTCCTGAAGCTCCTGAATTAAATCCAGGTCGCGTAAAACGAGGTCTGATTTGGTCTGAATAGACACAGGGAATTGCTTCTTCACCAGTTCTTTCAAGCATTGTCTCGTTAATTCAAACTTAGCTTCCAGAGGCTGATAGGGGTCGGTCACAGAGGAAATCCAAACATTGCCGCGCTTTGCCCTGATCAACTGCTTGCTCAGGAGTTCAGGAGCATTCACCTTGGCATCCACGAACTGGCCCCAGGGTTCTGTGTGGCCGGAATAACGTTTCATGAACAGACGAGCATAGCAGTATTTGCAGTTGTGCTGACAGCCGGTGTAGGGGTTCAGGCAATAGTCGAAGATCTTTGATTTATTCAGAATACTCTTCGCCCTGACTTCCTTGATTACTAGCATAGTGAGGTGATTCTATTCTAGTCCTGCCTGATAGGGCAAGTGAATAAACGTGCTCGTACGACAGGATTGCATATCCGGGCCCCTGTGATAGATTGCCACGCGCCCTTACGGGTTGCGAGTTTATCCCGCCTGCCCGCCCGGGCCGTTCGACGGCCGGCCGTTTCACGGCCTCCTGAGCAATAGTCGAAGGGAGCCTGTCGAGGTGCAATGACAGGAGGGACTTGTGTACGGGGGGGAAGCAATCGGAAGCTGATAGCTGTCTGTTTGCCCAAGTGGTTTTGAAAAGAGATTGACAAAGATGCGGAACACGGTTTATGCTTTCTGAAACGCAATTGGAGGATTCTATGGCAGTCACTTTGGAAGAGATAAGAAGGTTGCTTCCTGAGGTCCGTGAGGAATTGCTCAGCAAACCGAATGTTATTGGTACAGGGGTAGGGTACAAAGTCGCAGAGGGCAGGCAAACAGAAGAACTGGCTATCATCTGTTCAGTGGAGACAAAAAAGGCCAGGAAGGACCTCACCAATAGAGAATTAGTCCCTCCCAGCATACAGAGTGTTCGCACAGATGTCTATCCGACGGGGATGATCTATGCTTTGCAGGATCCAACTAAGAGATTTCGGCCTGCACCTGGTGGTGTAAGCATCGGGCACTATCTTATCACTGCTGGGACACTGGGTTGTCTGGTAGAGAGGGGTGAGAAGACATACATACTATCCAACAACCACGTACTGGCAAATAGCAATGATGCTTCGATTGGCGATCCAATCCTCCAACCTGGCCCACACGATGGAGGAACCCATCCCCTTGATCATATTGCCAATTTGAGTGAGTTTGTTCCCATCGAGTTCGAAGGAGGGGATAGTGCCTGTCCTGTGGGGCAGGGGATTGCAGCTATTCTGAACGGGCTGGCGAAAATAACCGGTAGCAAAACTCGAGTGCGCTTGGTTAGAAAAGCTTTGGCAGCAAATCTGGTTGATTGTGCAATTGCTGAACCGTTGGACCCGAGGGATGTGAAAAACGAGATACTACATATCGGTAGTGTGAGTGAGATTACTGAGGGAACCCTGGGCATGAGCGTCAAGAAGAGCGGAAGAACGACAGGATTTACTGAGGGAAAGATCGATCAAATTGACGTAACTGTCAGAGTGAGCTATGGCCCAGAGAGAGTAGCGACTTTTGCAGATCAACTTGTGGCGGGGGCGATGAGTCAGGGAGGAGACAGCGGTTCTGCTGTGGTTAGCAGCGACGACAAACTGGTTGGGCTATTGTTTGCTGGCAGCTCAAACACCACAGTCATAAATCGTATCCAAAATGTATTTCAAGCATTGCAGGTAACATTGCCGTAGCTGATTGTTTTGCTTGGCGCTATTGGATCTATGCGAGGTCACCGTAAATGAGCAAAATCCGTGAAGTGAAGCAAGAGTACGAACGAATCTGGCTGGCAAACAAAAGCGTAGTCGCAGTAGGGATAGGCAACACATCCAAGGGAGAGCCGGGGATTATTATTTCGGTCAAGAAGATAACACTCCAAATACGAGAGCAAATCCCTACCGAAATCGAGGGCGTACCTATCGAAATCCAGGAGACCGGAGAAATCAAGGCCCTTTGATTCCTAAACCAGGACCCATACTGTCCTGAGCACTGCTAACAAGATCATAGATCTTCGATCTTAGATCTATAGTCCCGGCCTAAAGCCGGCTGGCAAAGTCGCACCCTGAGTTTCCTATTTCACTTTTGCGCAAAAGCGAAAAAGAGAGGCCCTGTCAGCACTTAGCAGACGGAAACGGGTTGATTGCTCTGGGTTGAGGGTTTATAATTTGGGTTGGGGCGGGTTTCACCGGGATCCAAAATGGGGAAGAACGTATGAAGAGGGCGAAAACCCGACACGCATTAACAGCCATCTACGCTTTGGTGACGCTTCTTGTTGGGGCAGTTTCGGTGCCAACCGCCTCGGCGGAGGACAAAGAGTACACCCGACCAAAACTTGTGTGGGAGAGGACGTTTGACCAATGGGTTCTTGCTGCAGGCGTGGATAAGGATTGTTACCGTCAGTCAGAACAAAACATTGGTGGGTGCCTGAAGTGGATGACCGCGGGGCGGAACGAACTGCGATGGTTTGTTGAGAACGGCAAACTAGCGCCGGAACCTCTCAAAGGGATGATATTCAGTACGGGCATATCAGCTAACGACAAATATCTTGTGCTTGTTCAGAAAAAAGGGAGCAACGGTCCATGTCACATGGTTTTCGACTGGAATGGGAACAAAATATGGGAAACAGATGAAAAATATCTGTTTCCGTACGTGCGGAACGACGGCTCAGCCGTGTTTCTTCGTAACGCGGTTGGCCTTAAGTCTCTTTACGGATTCAATTCGTACGATGCTCAGGGTTGGTTAACGAATACATACGAGTTTCCGGAAGAGCGTTCCTTCTATTGGGTGGGAGGTTTCGCCATAAGTGACAGTTTCTTCGCTCTGCTAACTGTCCCGCCCGGGGGAGGTTTGGAACTCTGCGTTTTCGACGAGGACGGTCGGGTCGCTTGGAAACAAAAGCGGATCGGGGGATCCGCTCTGAAAGCGCAAGGCACAGGAATGGCGAAGGACTGGGAGCGAGTTACTGTCTCAAATCGGGGTGAAGTGCTTGTACTCGTGGGCTACAATGAGCCATATGGTACGTATGTCTTCATATATGACCATAGAGGGGCCCTCAGAGATACTCTATTGCTTGACCCAACTGGAGCTTCGAAACGCTTGAAAACGTATGGTCGTTTTGCTTTCGTAAGCGCTCAGCAGTCCGGCAAAAACCGGGGTCTGTTTCTGTGTTATGATTTTGAGAACATGGCGGTGAAGTCTCTTCTTCAGGAGGAAGTTGGTTTGAGTTTCGGGAACTTTGATGTCGACTTGGACGCCGGGCTCGTAGCCGTGGCCGTGCATTCCCGTGACAGAGGACATGTCGTGAAGATCTACGACCTGGATGGTGTCTACAAAACCGAAGTGGAGATTGAAGTGGGGTATCGCGACAGATTGTGGCTCAGAATGTTAGTGGGGGCGCTCCTCGTTGCAGAGAAAAACAAGCTGAGGCTGTACGAGATTGATGTGGAATAGGCAGAAGGAAAATTACACATTACGAAACGAAAGTCCCAAAGGGTAAAAAGATCTCACCCTGCCATGCTGTCCTGAGCACTGCTAACGAGATCTTCGATCTTAGATCTGAGATCTTAGATTTCAGAGTCCGAGGCCGTATAACACCACGGAGAGATAAAGGTGATGCCAGATATTCCCGCGCGTCCCCTTGAGGGCAAGGCCAAAGTTTCCGAAACTCGTATCGAGATACACTCCAGCAGTCGGGCATACCCTGAGTCGGTCTGTGGAGAGAAGAGATTCCCCTGATGGAACGGCGTCTGCAATGTAGAGTGAACCTTCCAGGTGAGCATTGACGCGTATCCCCAATAGCGACCTCTCGATAAAGGCCAGCCTTGCTGAGCCTCCGACCTTCCACATCAGTGGTTCGACGAATTCATCTTTAGCATGGCCAGGGAGGTCTTCGGAATCGTGCAGTGTTAGCTGATAGCTCCCGGTGGGGGTGATTCCGCCAAGGCTGTAGCGCTCGTACCAAGGAGTATCGTCAGAATACCAGCTGCCAAACGACCTCAGTGCAAGGGTTGTCGTTATTTTGTTTTGAATCCTCCATCTGAATGGTACTCCAACCATTCTCATTCGGGCTCGGGACCAAGAACTATTTTTCAGGTCAACTTTGGCATCAATGTCTGCTTTCCATCCAGACTCAGGAAACACGATGCGATTCAGATTGTCATACCGAAGCCACGAAACTCCAGTGACCTGGGTCTGCCATTCTTTCGGCTGGTGTATCATGTGCGTTGTAACTTGAGATACCTCAACGCCTGGAGTGAACGCAAAACTCCTATAATAGACAGGAAAAGATAGCCGTCCGCAAATCTCGTAGAATCTCTTGTCGTAGTGTTGTGGTGTGTCCGGCAAACTTGGGAATGTCAACGACATCCAGTGAACATTCACATCAGGTATGGGCAGAAGGGAACGACAGCGTTGGCGACCTGCGCCGAGCCTCTGTCCGCGCGGGAATTCCTCAGCTACTTTCAGCGGAAAATTCTGCGCGTAGTTTGCATAGAGAGCCCAATCAGAAAGTTTCCTGATACTTCTGTTTCTCAGTTCGCAAAAGAAGTTGAACCCTTCATACATTTCCAGAGATAGAGCCGGGAATTCCAGAGTATGAGTGGTTTTCTTCTTCACGGCAATAACCAGCGTATCTTCTTCCAGGCCCTCAACTGCAATAGTCTTGAGCTGAAATTCCCTGTGTACACGTGCAGTCTTGTCAAGAACGTGCTTCGGACTGAAAGGTTCAGAGAATTCACTCTCCAGGGCTTGCTCCGTTCTTGTATCAGTTGTGTCATCGCACACTACCTTTACTCCACGAATAAGTGTCCCCTTGTGAACGTAGACGTAAAGTGTCTCAGGGCTGTTCTTACAGGAACGGAATCTAACGCTATCCACTCGAGGAGAGGCAAATCCTCGATCTACCAGATTGCTTTCTACCAGTTCTTTTACTTCGCCGAAGTTGAGGACTCTCTCCCTTTTTGCGCCTACCTGTTCAATCATAGAATTACTTGCTGACCCCGGGACACCTTTTACGATAACTTTCAGAGAATCACGATATTTCTCTTTTCTCTTGAGAAAGAAGGTGACAGTCCAATCCGAATCCACATTACCTATCTTGGTCTGAACATCCTCATAGGGGCCCAGGCCATAAATTCTTCTCATGGCATCGCAGATATCGATCTTCTCCACATAACTTCCTTCTTTGAGTCTGATCGCTTTGAGGAGTGTGTCTTGCTTCTCAGTCCCTTTCACAAGAGTAGTCTCATCCTCTACTATAGAGAATAGGTCCATGGATGATAGACGACTGATCGGTCGAACCTGTTTTGAAGGTCGCAGGCTGTCTTCCAGAGCGGCCATTTCTCTTTTTATCCGAGGTATTTCCCTCCAGGCACCGTCATAGCCCGCGCGGATCATGTTCGTAAGGCTCTGTGGAGAAAAATCAAGCCAACCCTCAATCTCCATATCAATCTTGCCGTGGGCAGCGTCCCAACTGTTCCAGAGATGGTAGTCTCTGGCCAGGGAACGGGTCCGAGCCATCACACCGAATCCTAAAGGCCCGGCAAGTTCTGGCTCTTGAACCGCCTCTCTAACGCCTCTTCTCTTCGAAGGGTAAACACCAATGACATAGAGAATCTCGTCTTCGTCAGCGATGTTCATCAGTTTGTCTGGGACTCTGCTTGTGTCAAATGGTATGAATGCGTCTACTGGAAGGTCGTCAAGAATCGCACCGTCTGCATATGGTACGCCTCTAATAATTGTGGGCTCGAAGTAGATTGGAGATGAACCGCTAGCACGCGTGGCAGTAGAAATCGTACCCTCCACCATCAGCTCAGATTTTCCCGTATTCAGATTCGTGAGGATGGCACCAAATGGCACAGACAAGCTGTCAAATCTGAAACCAGCCCGGTAGTCGGCCTCCAGGGATCGCTCAGCGATCTCATCAGTGAGTTTCTGCCCCACTGTAATGCCAAATTCTTGCACATAACTGAAAGGAGGCCACCAGTCTCCGGTAGCGTTTAGATCTATTCCGGGCTCTCGGGATTTCTCTCTCAAGCGCACCCACATAGGGAGAGATTGCCTCGATGGTTCATCTCCGAGGATATTCTCCCAATCGATATCACGTTTCATGAACGATTCGAGGTCCTCGATGGAGTGGCCACAGGCATACAGTCCCCCCACAACTGCTCCCATACTCGTGCCGGCAATACCATGGATGGGGATGTTATTCTCCTCGAGGGCTCTTAGAACACCGACATGAGCCGCACCTCGTATGCCGCCGCCGGCCAATGCTAGGCCCACCTTTACCCTCCTCGGCAATTCATCTACTGGCCTCCACGTTCTGTCAGTAGCGGTGGACTCCTCAGCCCAGGATGAATCCCGATATAGATCGGACAAAACCCTTCGCTCCCACAGATATGAATTGGAATCTGATGTTGAAGGATACTTGTCAAACTTCAACCTGAGATGGATTGGATAACTCTCATGCTCCAGCGGGATGCTGTTATGCGCGGCGATTGTCAATGTAGTCAAGCAGAGAAGTAGTGCTAAGCCGAGTGTTCGAACCACATTGACAGATCTGCGCCCGGGACGCTTTTGCCAGGAAAGCATACGGTAGAGAAAAGCTCTTTCGTTTGTGTTCATTCCAGTACAGGTTTGGAAAGGACGACTTGCCTATGCTCCTTCGACTAACAACTTTGTATAGTACTGAAGAAGGCCCGAAGTCAAGAGAATTCTCGCGGATTGAGTCGTAGATGAGGGCATCGTTATGTGGTACTATGCTGTCCGCTAATCCTCAGCGCCCATCCTACTCGGTGGCGGACAGAGCCTTGATGTATTGGAGTCGTTCGTATAACTCAGGTTTGTCACTCTGCATTTGGCTCAGCTTACCTCGTATTTGGTCGAGGGAATCAAAACCATGTTTCTTCGTCCACCCTTCCACATCTTTGAGTATCCTGTCAAGTTGTTCCAACCCATTAAGGTACAGCGTAGAGCAGAGCTCTACAACTGACGCCCCCGCCAACAACTGTTTGATAACTCCGTCTCCATCGTGAACGCCGGTCGAAGCCGCAAGTTCACAGTTTATGCGGTCGGCGAGCAGGGCAATCCAGCGTAAACTCAGGTTGATCTCCTGCGGTGAGCTGAACCGGTACCCTTGTGTGAGCCTGAGATTCTCGATGTCAACGTCAAGTCGGTAGAAGCGGTTGAAGAGGACCAGAGCAGAGGCGCCGCGCCTGCCAAATTCCTCAGCCATTCGTGCCATGGAAGTAAAATAGGGACCAATCTTAACAGCAATAGGAATCGCAATGTGGGCCTTCACTCCCTCAAATATCTTAAGGTAGAGGCTTTCGATGTCCTGGCTTGTCCGATCAGGATCGCTCGGCATGAGCGATATATTTAGCTCCAGGGCGTCAGCACCAGAGATCTCAATCTGCTTGGCGTAATCCACCCACCATCTGGGCGTTATGCAGTTAAGGCTGGCTATTATGGGGATATCAACGGCTTTCTTTGCCTCCTCTATCAGCTTTAGATATTCGCGTGAGCCGAGTTCCATACTCATTTGTCTGGCATAATCGAACGCCTCTGGATGCCCGTACAACCACGATTGTCCCTCCACTAATTCCTTGCTCTGTGCTTCTATTTGCTCCTCAAACAGAGACTTGAGCACGACAGCGCCAGCGCCAGCATCGGCGCAACGACGAACGCCTTCACAGCTGTTTGTCAGGCTGCAACTTGCCACTATGAGGGGATTGCGTAGACGCAGGCCCATGTATTTAGCAGAAAGGTCCACTGTGAACCAACCTCCTTCTTTGTATGGTGTGTAGTAGGTTTAACTATTGGTGTTCGTAAAACAGATGCATCCGTTCTACCTGAGAAGGCCACACACAAACTCAGGAGGTTCAGATGCCTTCCAGCCAGCCAAAGTTCATCGAGAGTGGACTGTACCACCCCGGGTGGGGAATGTCAACGGACTGTTTCGACTCCAACCCCTGTAACCACAGATTAACACACCCTCCTTCGCCCGTCTTCGCTCAACTCCGTTGAGCTTCGACGGGCTGACGCCCTTGTGGCTCTGGCCGCCGAAGCTGGTTGCTGGGATTGGGTGGTGGAGAAGCGTAGGGGGCTTCGGAGGGCAGAGATTACCACAAGATTATTCTTCTGGTTCGCGTTGTGGAATCTTGTGTTAATCTGTGGTTCAGGGATTTTAGGCTATCAGCTAGTTAGAGACTATTGCAAAAATGTAACGCCTAGCACCTGTGAGTGAGACTTCTTACGCTTTGCTTTTCAGGGAGAGTTCGTGTAATTGTTTTATGCGGATGGCAAGCGCTTTGAAAATGTCGCGGGCGATTTCCATGTAATCATCTAACAGATCGTAGAAGACCTCTTTATCCAGCCTTAGAAGATGTGCATCCTCAGTTACAATTGCAGTGGCGGGACGCGGCTCACCGATGAACAGCTCAGCACCACCTACTGCCTCCTTTTCCGTCAGCTCCAAATTCGCCTCTTTGTACCGTACCTTGCCACTCACTATCAAATACATTGAATCCACGTAATCACCCTTCGAATAGAGTACCTCCCCTTTCTTGTAGTTCTTCTCCGTCATGACAGATCCCACAAGCAACAGCTTCTCAGTCGCCACCTCGGCTAAAATATCAACCCCCCTCAAGTAGATCACCTTCTCTATGCCAGTCATTCCTTTCTCCTTCTTTTTGGCCGCAATGTCTCCCCTACTAATCAGACCCAAAGCGTAGGATGCGGTTTGTCGTATTAGGTTATCCGAGGAATCCAGTGCATCTTCTAGTTCCTTGGTGAAGGATGTCAGACGAAGTTCTCCAACAGTATGTATCGCACAGGCTTTGCGCCATCGCCCGCCTTCTGTCATCAACGAATGCAATGTTTCGTCTCCTGTCAGGTTCTTAAGTCCGAAAAGCTCTATACCTTTACGAATCTTGCTTTCAACAGAAGTATCTTCAACAATGGGCAAGATATACTTCTTGTGACGACCGTGCAATATACTATCCAACAGTTCAAGAGAATTGGCTCTCTTAACCTTGTCCAGGCTCTTGAGACCATGATATATATTCAAAAGGTCTTTTGCAGGATAGAGTAGCGCTGTTAGTCTTGATATTCGTTCGTAGCATTTCTCCAACTGTTCCTCGAGAGTTACCCACAATAAGCCTGACTCTTTTTTCTCTCCTAACGAACTCAGGACGATGAACGTATCAAAATACTCCCTGGCTTCGTTTGTAATTGCCTCTGATATTCCTTCCTCATCATAGTCATAGTCAGGGCTCTTGTCATGTAGCTTGTCCAACGCCTTTATTATCTGAAATCTCAGGCTAAGATCCTTCTCTCTCAGATTCTTGACAAGATTGTCCACTGCCTCTTGAGTACCTATCGAAAGCATCACCTTGGGTATCTCTGTTCTTATCCCAATGGGTTCTTCCTCATCGCACACAATATCCCGCAGCGTTCCCAGCACCCTATCTCCATAATTGGCCAATGCCTCACGAGCAACATTTCTCATCTTCGGGGAAGCCAGTTTCCTAATCAGTAACAACACGTGCTTTCTCTTTTGCAGTCTTCCCATACTTCTTATTGCCTGTATGGTCACATCCAGGCATTTATCTTCTATGAAATCTGGCAGAAACTCAATGAGTTTCGAGTTTGAGTCCAGATATCCCAATCCCTCCACTAGCTCCTCTATCGCTTTGTCTGCGAGCTCGGTTCTGTGGGATAATATTTCTTGTACACATGCTTTTGTCAGTAATTTTCTCTCCTCTTCTTTTCCATGTTTGGCAAGGTAGGCTACTGCTACGGCCCGCTTCACACAATCCTCCCGGGTCAGCAGAGAGGCCAATCGTTGGTATTGATCGGTCTCGCCGAGGTGTGCCAAATACCTCAATGCTTTCACCTGAACCTTCGCAGAATCGTCATCGAGTAGCTCCTCCACCTTTGGCCGAAGCTCAACATATTCAGCTCTGTGTAGCATATCCAGGACTCGTGCTCTTACTTCTTCCGACGGATGGGATAACAGCTTTTCTAAACTCGGTAAGATCTGGCTCAGGTCAGTATCTTGAAGGAGAGACAGTGCATACGATATCTGCCGCACGTTCCCGGTTTCAAGTGTCTCCAGGACAACTGCAGTCGATGTTGCATCGTTAAGGTTGAGTGTTGTCTCATCAATCCTTAAATGCCCTTTGTAGATTGCTTTCCTGAGTGAGTTAACATATTCTCTTTTTATCAAGACCGCGAGAAATATCAGCGCAAAGGCAAACAACATTAGTATGGCACTTATGGCTCTCAGATTCAGAGAGAGTACAGAGGTGAAGAGGAGTAAAAGCCCTCCACTTATGCCTCTCGTGAATCGATCAACAAACATGTCTATGAATCCCTTCGTCTTGTTTTTCACCCGAGAAGGGACCGGAAGATACAGGAGCTCAAGTCCGGATCTATTTATTGAATATCTGAAACCACCTTCGCTGATCTTTATGAATATGGCTGACGCAAGAATGGGGGCAAAGATCATGGCCCCTGCGCCGACAACGAGACTCACGGGGAGGAACAAAATAGCAGGACCAATACCCACTTTTCTCAGAATGGTCGTCGTGAGGAAAAACTGAAGTGTAAAAGCGACAATGTTCAAAGATAGAAAGAACCTTCCGAAAAATGCTGTCAGCGCGTCCTTGGATTGAAAAGAGCCCTGCACGATTTTGTTAAACTGAAAATCGACAAAATTCGAGCAAATCAATATCAATCCTACTATTCCTACCAGGAGAAGTAGATGCCTTGATTTTGCTATCAAGGCGAATATGCCTTCCTCTCCTTCGGTAGTCTCATCTGCGGCTGTGTCTTGCTGAGTCCTTAGAGGCTTTTCTCTAACCAGGCGCCACACAATCGTGTACACTCCCCATGACATTGCAAGAATAGCTATACAGAAGTAAAGCATATTGTCGGTTCCAAATGTTTTCACCATGAGAGAAGTTAGTGTTCCTCCAAAGGCTGCTCCTACCACAGCACCGGTTCCTATGAAACCAAACAGACGTTTCCCCTCTCTTGGATTGAAAATATTGATAGCTAGTAACCAGAATTGGGAAGTCACCAGGATAGAAAACATGCTTACCCATATATAGAAGACATACGCCATCCAAGACCAGTCGAAGGTAAAAAGCCACCTGAATATGACGAGATTCGAAAGCAACGCAGCAAAGGTCCAGGAGATTAGAACATTAAGGGAAACTCTTCTAAGAAACCTTGAATAAAGGTATGCTATTCCTCCTACGATAACAGCAACCAATATCCAGACATAAGGCAGGGAGTCCGCGTCGAACTTTGTCAAGAAGAGCGAATTCCTTACGGGTTTTATGATATAGTATGAGGAGAGGAGAAAAAAGATGTAAAGGAACATGAGGATGGTTTTTGCATACTCACCCTTCCTTATCTCGAACATTGAACCGAATATTCTTTTTGAAATTGACACCTTCACTTCAGATCATCCTCCATGTCGTGGTCTTACCCCTCGTGCTCAACACCAACAATTGAAAAATCTTGCGATTTCTGTTCATAATATAGATGAACTCTAACATATTTATTCCGACTCAATTCTTTCTCTCTTTTGCCGTGAATTTCAAGGAAAAAATATCTGTCTTCTCTTTTTGTATCTTTCTCTTTTACCTTTGCTTCAACTAAGTCCTTTATTACACCATCCAAAGCAATTGGAGGTTTCGTTAGCAGGTATTCTGTCATCAATTCAGGTTTTCCCTGGAAATTGTGGTGGTAAAGCCTGCAACGATATACACATTTCTCAGCACTGCAAAAACCTGCTTTCACAGCCAAATCCTCAAAGTGCAGAAAGCTTTTGTCGGTCCCATCCTTTGCAATTGCAAAATTGTCAAGGGGATTGACCTTGCCATACCAATATCTCACTAGCTTATCTCTTCTTTCCTGCAAGATCCTAATTAGATATTTCTCAGAATCCAAGTTAGTAAGATGTCCACTTTTTACAACTGCTTCAATGTGTTCATCCGAGAATGACGCAACTACTCTGGCTCCCCAGTATCTATCCAGATTTGTCATATTCTGAAAAGCTGGATTAGGATAATTTGCCTTCCATCTCGCGGGCTCGAATACTTTTGATTCAAAATAGCCTATTGACGGTAAATCAATAAATTCCAAATCCTCCCAGGATCTTTTATAGATTCCAAACGTAAACAATGACTTCAAGGTTTCGACAAAATCAATGGTGTATTCGTGTCCACCCTCGAAATGCGGTGGCCTACTCGCATTTCCCAAGGTCGAACCGAAATCTATCAAATAGTGTTTGAGGTACTTCCTTCCATTATCTTCCACATACATATCCAGTGTATTTTTCCCCACTATATCAACGTGGTTGAGCCATGCGCATATGACGCCGAGACCCCGGAGTTCGCGCCTGTCCTCATGGGGAATCAAGTCCTCGGGATCATCTCTTCTTCTTCCCCTATATGAAAATGGACCTTTAGGTTTTCCTGAGAGATACTTGCTTGCCATTACCCTGATTTTAGCGTCATCTCTCCAAGGCACTCTGCTCAAAATCTCATCTAAATCGGCCTGCTTCATGAGTCGCTTTACACCTCTTTTATCGACAAACTTCGCATTTTTGCCCACCCTTAACCTATCGGGACAAAACACTGCTATGTAGTTCTCAGGAGTATTATACCCAGCCGCGTAAAAGAATTTTGTGCAAATCACTTCAGAGGAGCTGGCAAGCTCAGGATGCCCTAGGGGATCGAACTTGATTACATAAATATCTCCTCTCGAGTCTTTAACGTGGAACCCGACGGTTACTCCCCGACTCTTTCCTTTAATCACCTCCCACATGCCAGAAGTATCTGGACCATCTCCTTTGTTTGGACCCTTCACAATCCCTTCAATGCTCAAAGGTGTAGCGGCATTCCTATTTGTAAACCAATCTGAGTCAAGTACTTGCCCAAATGGATCTACATTCTTACTTTCCTCTTTCCCACTCCTGCAAAAAATCCGTGGTATCTGGGAGAAAATAGAATTATCCAGGAAATCATACTGTTCACTGATTTCACGCTCTGAGGGTTCAGAAATAGACTCAGCGCCGGAGGGTGAGAGTGTTTTTATGCGATATTCGGATACACTGCTGCATCCTATCATGAAAGCCAACGCGACTATTGCAATCGCACTCTTATTCATCTGATGAACGGCGGTGAAAGATTCAGCATCGCTCTGATGCCTTCAGGACTTCTCCCCACCTCTAATCTGAGTACAACTGTATTGGGAGATTTTACACGTATGCCACCA
The DNA here is from genome assembly GCA_004376575.1 of candidate division TA06 bacterium. Lineage (NCBI taxonomy): Bacteria > candidate division TA06 bacterium. The sequence goes on from SOJN01000149.1 coordinate 19,825, forward strand.
CCATATGTCTTGCGCAAAGAGCCGGAATGAATGTCTGAGAAGTCCTCAAACACCTGTCCAATGTCCGCAAAGATGACAGCATCCACAATTCCCCTCCATCTCCGCCAAATAGGATACGAATATTCCAGATTCAGACACGCTGCTTGCGTGCCCCAGAACCTATCTTCAGGGTATCCTCTTAAGCTGGTACCGCCCCCCAGTCTTACCATCGAGAAGAAAGGAATCTCATTGTTCTCTAGGGGATAGGTTCTCTCATACAGCAACCTGACCGAAACCCTGCGACCTTCCCTAATCATAGTGAAGTAGCGAGTTATCTCAAAAGTATAATCAAGGAAACGAAATGGCTGGCCGCTTACATCTCGTGAGAAGCCGAACGATACATACTCAGTACCACCAGAGAATGGATCTCCTGGTTTGTCTCTGGAATCATGCATAACCGAGGCTGCAACAGAGGCCAACTCAGCTCCGTCAAGCCCGGGCAATTCGCTGTGCACCTCTTCTATCAACGGTGATGCATTTCTTGCTACATAGACACGCCTGTTTTGATAATTCGCACACCCAGTGATTTTGACACTCTTCCCCAGAAGGGCACCCAACTGGAAGTCTAGAAAAGTCTCTTCACTCCCCCAAAATGTGGTGTCACTTTCGTGCGTCTTAGGACCCAATCCGTAGAAAACCTGTCTGTGTTTTATAGCGTACCCAGCTTCTGTGTCAAAAAACAGCCCGTTCTCTGAGGATGTACTCAATGACACTCTATGATCCTGATACAAACTCGTCGATAGTCCCGCCGATATGGAAGCATCGAGTGGGCTTTTGAAGAGGTTGTCGCGGCTGACGGTAATTCCTCCTCCGATTCCGGAACCTGGTCCAAGCCCTCCTAGATTGGCTGCAATATCATGCTCACCAAACCACGAAAACAGGTATGCACCCCTGATTATGAGGTTGCGCTTCTCGATGGCTAAAAGGCCCTTCTCCAATCCGTAGTCAAGCAAATAGAACGGCGAAAAAAGTACCTTACAGGGAAATGAAATGATTTTGCAGAGCGAAAGGGTGGGTGATTTCTCTTCTGTGACGACATAATAGCTCTGACTGCTGTCCTCATAAGCAGCCTGACTTTGTTGCCCAGATTGCTCCATACCAGAAAGCAAAGATGCAAGACAAAGCCCAGTTATGACTAATGTCGAGTACATGATCCAGCGCCTAATGGATTCTAAGGTAGTTGGAAAATGGCTTGTCGAAAATTCTATTGAGTCTTCTCTGCTTTCCCAAAAACCTTCCTGTGCCAGCTTTCATTATCGCTGGTCAGAGCGTTGCATTGACGGTCACGCCCTCTGAGCGAGTCAGTCTTGTGCCTCTGCAGAATTTTCGCCAATCGTTTGATTTCTTGGGTTCGCTCTGTCAGTTATACTATTATACTTGGTGACGCCTGTCAAGGCCCCTTTGACCTTGCACTCTCCCATTCTTAGGGAGCTGATGCCGACCAAGTGTCGGCAGCCTCATCTCTGGTGTTAGGTGAACAAGTCAAGGATTTTCAATCACTTGCGCGGCAGCATACAGTCAAACAAGCTGAAGCCCTGTAGAAATACAGAAGTGTAGAGTCCAGGATTTGGGAAGGAAAATGTAAAAGTGCAAGGTCCGGCCCGACTACGCCGTTTCAGACTACAACCCTGCAACCACAGATTAACACAGATTACCACAAGATTTTTCTTCTGGTTCAAGCTCAGCCATGAGGATGTGGTTGGAATCTGTGTGAATCTCGTGTAATCTCGTGGTTCCAAGGATTTGAAGCGCAAAAAATGCAGCGCTTGAACCGATGGTTCTGAATCGAGTGTCATATTGACGTATCAGGTTGGGACATTTGCAACAGTTTGCTGCGGTGGTGTCACCCGAGATGTCTATCACCTCATGCCATTTGGGGTCAATCTGGGACACATCTGTGTGCTTCTAGCGCTTTCTCTTGAAGGAGGAATAGAGAAAAGAGAGGAAGAAAAGGAGACCGGCAAAAAGGACGATTGTGGCTCCGGAAGAGAGGTTCAGATAATAGGAAAGAAACAAGCCCGCGACTGTGGATACTATTCCCAGAAGAACCGAATAGACCACCAGGGCTCTATAGTTGTCGGTCAGCTGTCGTGCAGTGGCAGCCGGCAGCACAAGAAGAGCGGACACGAGTATTATCCCCACGACTTTTATTGCAAGAACAATGGTAATCGCCATGGAGAAAAGGAATAGATAATAGATTGGGCCGACCGGGATGCCACTTACCGAGGCAACTTCTTCGTCGAAAGAAAGAAAGAGGAGTTCTTTGAACACAGCGGCAAGTATGATGAGTAAGATAGGTGCAGAGACCAAGACCAAAACCAGGTCGGCCTTCGTTATAGCCAGTATGTTGCCAAACAGATAGCCGAATAGATCTACGTTGTACTTCTTTGAGATCCCAATGAAGAATATCCCGAGGGCCATTGTTAGTGCAAAGAAGATGCCTATGGCAGTGTCCTCATGCAGTTTGCCGCGTCTATTTATGAATCCTATGAGGAGTGCGACCCCTGCTGAAAAGATCACTGCGGAGAGTGTGGGGTTAATTCCAAGAAAGTAGCCCAGCGAGACCCCGCCGAATGCGGAGTGGGAAATCCCCACTCCAATAAAAGAAAGCCTCTTCAGTACCACGAATGTGGAGAAAACACCGCACAATACGGCGATGAGTATTCCCGCAGCGAATGCCCTCTGCATAAAGCCCATGCTGAGAGCGTCAATCACCATGTTCTCCTACTACGCGATGCGGAATCCTACCGTGCACCAGGAGCTCAACCTCGCAGCCGTATGCCTCGCGTAAAGATTCGTGGGTAAGAACCTCTTCAGGTTTGCCGTGCAGGTGTATCCTTTGATTTACGCAGGCGATTTCCTCTGTGTAGTAGGGAATCACTCCAATGTCGTGCGAAACAAGAACGAGGGTCAGACTCAGGTCCCTTTTTAGTGCACCAAGTAACTGATAGAATTCATTTTGCGCTCTGGTGTCAACCCCTGTCAACGGCTCATCCAAGAGGAGAATCTTGGGCTCTGAGGAGAGCGCTCTGGCAATGAAGACTCGTTGCTGTTGTCCCCCGGACAGATGGCCTATGGGCCGAGCCTTCAGGTCAGACATTCCAACCTGCTTCAGGACCCTCATCACGATTTCTCTGTCTGTGGCAGATGCCTTTCGGAACGGGCCTATCATTGAGTATCGGCCCATCATTACAACATCGTAGACGGAAACCGGGAAGTCAAGGTCTGCAATCGGATTTTGAGGGACATATCCGATTGCGCCCTTTGGCTTGACGTGAGCTGGGGGGTGACCGAGTACGGTCACTTTTCCTTTGACAGGTTTGATGAGCCCAAGAATACACTTGAGAAGTGTGGTCTTGCCCCCGCCATTTGGGCCTATTAAACCCAGGAACGTTCCTTTGGGAATCATGAGGTTTACGCCTTTGAGGACGACAGTACCATTCAATGTCACCGAGAGATTTCGTATGTCAATAGCAACATCAATCATTCCATCGCCTGTCTCATCACATTCAGGTTGTATCTCATCAAATTAAGATAGGAGTCTCGGCCGGGGATGCCTTCTCCCCCCAGAGGGTCCAGCATGAGGACTCTGACGTTTGCCTCCTCAGCAATCGCCATGGCAGCCTTTGCGCTCAATTGGGGTTCAGAGAATACAGCCTTTATTTCGAATTTGCCGATATCTTCAACGATACGTTTCAACTGTTTTGGTGTTGGCTGTCGGCCAGGGGACTCCTCTATGATGCCTACCTCGTTGAGGCCATAAGTCCTCGCGAAGTATGACCAGGCAGGATGAAAAGCAACATACTCTTTTATACCGAAATTGCTGACTGCCTTCTTTACCTCTGCATGGAGAGAATCGATCAGGGACATATACTCGTTTGCGTTTTTCATATAGAAGTGAGCGTGGCCAGAATCAACCTCTGCGAGAGCAACCGCAATCTGATGGGTTATCTTCTTGGCAATGGTGGGATCCAACCAGATATGCGGGTTGCCTTCTTGTCTGCCGACAGAAGAGAGTCTGGTCTCCCGGTGTGCATGAGCAACATCTGGAATCATTTGAACTCCCTGGGACGTCCTTACTACCAGCAATGATTCTGAGGCAGCAGCTTTTATTAGCTTTTCCGCCCAGAACTCGAAGCCAGCACCCACAGTGACGAAGACCCGGACATTGACGAACTTCTTGAACTCCCTGGGAGAAGGTTCAAAGGTGTGAGGACTGGCGCCAGGAGGAATCAGAACATACACGTCTGCCATCTCCTTGCCCACATTTCTGGTTATGTCAGCGAGAGGGAAGATGCTGGCTGCAACCTGTATCCGTGCTTCGGGTGCAGGTGTGCTGCAGCCGGTGAGCAAGGCTAGAAGCGCAAGCACAATTGCTGCGAATGATATCTTCATATCCAGGGAAAGCGTAGCAGGATACGCACCCCGCGTCAATGCACTTTTTGCAAAGTACAGTCTACAAAGTACGATGTACGAAGTGCGAGGTACAAAGCTTGTACTTCCTACTTAGCAATTCGTACTTAGTACTTTGCAATCCGTACGTTGTAGTTTGTTTTCAGTCAATAGCGGACCTTGAATCCCAAGCCCAGGTTATATCTTCCCTCCTCATCACGGCTACCCACAACGGAAGACCCCTTCCACAGGTAATACTCTACCTTGTATTCATCTTTTGCTCCTGCAAACAGATCGTGAGAATAAGATACATATACACCTTTGCGAACGTATTTCCCGACAGTGAGCCGCGCAGACCTTTCTGGCCCGAAGAGCTCGCTTTTGAACCTTATTTCATGTAGACCGGTGGTCCTTTCCAGTTCCCTCATTACAATGTTCTGAAGGACAGCTAGGCTGAGATCTCCGCCGGTTTTCGCGATCAGTTCTTGGCCGGACACGTTGCCGTTTGACCCCCTTCCGGTCGTGAAGCCGAGGCTCAGAAGGAGAAGAAGGTCTGTCTCTGAGAGTTCGGGATCGGGAGAAGAGAGATGGAACTCCGGTTCAAGCATCGTCCCTGCGACAGTGAGAGTGATAATATCTGGCAAGACCTTATTGGAGTCTGGATCGAGAGGCTTGAAGGGATCTATTACTATGGCCTCCGCTTCAACGTCGACGGAGGGATTCAGTTCCGGGGCATTTGAAAATCTGAACTCCCCTGTCTTCACGTCGAAAGGCTGGGTGAACCCCAGATAGTAGAACCTCCCACCAACAATATCCATCACTCCAGAAAGAACCATTGTCCCGGGTCTCCATCTCACTCTCACATCGGCTCCCATTTCCAGATCCGCGTCTCTGTTGCTCAGGAATATGTTTCTGTCCCCATGGATCGTCAGGTCATATGATGCATTGTGTTTGGATGCGGCCAGAGGTATGGCGCGTGTCCTGAACGGGACTGTAAGAGTACTCTGGATGACTTCGACATCACATTCAGTATGTATCATGTCTTTTCCGCGCCTGACGACCGCATCCGCGTTAACGACTGCAGAGACATCCTTGAAACCTTCAACGAGCGCATTTCTGGCCTTCACATTGAATTCATAGTCCTTGTAGGAAAGTGCCTCAAAAACGAGATAACCATTGACATCCACTGAACCGCCCTTAGTCTTGCCTGAGACAGACACAACATCGAGCCTTTCACCTTCGAGTTTCAACTTTCCCACAACATCAGTCGCCGAAGTCAAGGTGGGTCTGAAGAGGACTCTTGGCGAGGAAACATTCATCGTACCCGTGATGTTCGGGTTGTGGGGCGTTCCCCGTACGTTGATTTTGGCGTCTACTCTACCCTCTGCAACCTCAAACAGATTTCTCAAGGGGAAGAATATCCATACTCCGACGTCGTTGAAATCAGCGTCCAGTGACATGTCTGACTCTAGGATTCTGGGCCCTTCGCTTCTAATGGCAAGGTTGACCGGAATGTATCCAGACAGAGTTGACTTTCTTTCATTTCTGTAGATGATGAACTTCTCCGTTTTGAGAAGGTTCTTTGCATAGGAAAGGGAAATTATTGAGCTGTCCACTGATGCCTGCGCGATCGACATGCTTCGCAGATCGAGCAGGAGGGCCATCTGAGGATCCTCCAAAGTTCCGTTCAACTTGAAGTCGACTGTGAGAAATCCTTCTGCTTGAGGCTTGGATGTCAGCATGGCAGTCAGGCTGCTGAGCCGTACCGAATCGGCCCTCAGGTTGAATTCAGTATGTCCGTTGTTCAGATTGAGCCCGCCAAAAGACATCTCTGAACCGAGAAAGTCAAGCGTGCAAGGTCTGATGAAAAGGCCGCTGTCTGAGTAGACGACGCTCAACACACTTGAATTTTTGATTATCTGATCGTTGAGAACCAAAAAAAAGTTGTCCGCTTCGGCTTCTGCACTACCATCTTTCAGGAAGGCGTTTCCTCTCACGTTGAGAGAGCCCTCATCAGCAGTAGCCCACACCTCGTATTCAAGAGTCTTCCCTTCCGCAACAAGTTCTATTTTGCCCTGTTCCACTCGGGTGTCATTAAGTGCAACTCCAGCGAAGCTGATGGTCGCGGATCCTTTTGGTTCTCTTACCATATCCTGTATGTTCAAGTTTGCGCCGAGATGATCAAACCGCAAACCCTTGAACTCGCCGTCAGCTATCCACGCGGTACCCGAAAGTGATGGGTTGCTCACCGTTCCTTCCATCCAGAGATAACCGCTTAGACTTCCCTTCAGGTCGTTGATGCCCAGGACCGGGCCGAATGTGGCCACGTCCATGTTTTCCATCTTGCTGTCGAGTTCAAAACCGGTTCTGGAAAGCCTGCCTGACGAAATGAAACGTCCTCTTTCAAAGGTGACATCAAGTGTGTCCAGCTTGATCGTGCCGGAGGAGTAGGAAAAATCAGAGATTGCACGGCTGAGTGTTATGCCATCTAAGGAGGTCTGGTTCAGGCGGGCCTTTCCTGTAGCTGTCACATTCTCAAGAGAGTTGCCGCTGCCGGTTAGATTCAAATTGCCGGTCAAGACAACTCGCCTGTCCAGCAGGAGTCCTGGGTCGAAGCTATCCAGTTGGCAGTCGACAGAAAATACGGGGATTGTTGGAGTCATATCCACCAGGATGGAGCCTGTGGCGAACCCTTTTTCTATCTGCCATCTGTTGATTTTCAATCTGCCCTGAGGTCCGTCAAAGCTGGCAAGTAGGTCAAGCCGTCCAAGGTCTATGCCTCTTATTTGGGCACCAGCAACAAGCATTCTGGCGTTCACGGTTCTGACATCAAGGCTCTCACTGTAAGTTCCGCTGATCGTCATGTCGCCTTTCAGTCCCAGTTCGGGCTGCAAGATGTCGGCAAATTCCTCGACATTTACTTTCGAGTCGAGGAAAACGATATGTGTGCCAGTTGAATCCACCTTTCCCGCTACAGCGATTCTAGATCTTCTGGTTCTGAGCTGGAACTCCTTCAATTCGAGGCCCATTTCCCCTAGTGCGGCTTCACCAAATAGCCGGAACACTCTGAGGCGGCCGTTGACGGTAAACTTGCCATTGTACAGCCTGATTGTGGTTCCGTTTCCCTTCGTGAGAAGCGAGCAGAAAAGGTTCGCATCAGACACAGCGATATTTCTGTCCCCTTGAATGGACATGGCCCCATCTAGAACAATCATGTGGGCGATAGAAAAGGGGAATGCGCTCAGCGGTTTCTTTTGCGGTGTTGGCTTCGCTTCGCTGGCAGAAGGTTCCTTCCTGTTCAGGAGACCGGACAAGTTCCACTTACCGTTTTCCTTTTTCAAAGACAGACCCGGGCCATGTATCATAATAGAGGTGAGGCGGCGCCTTACGACCAGTGCAATAGGAGAATAACTGACGGCAAGCGAATCAGCCCATATTATTGGCTTTTCTTCTCCCGCAGGCGCTATTTCTATTCCCGACAGCTTGATCTCGCCAAGAAGGGTACCCGCTACCCCTCTCACATCAACATTGATTCCTGAGGTCTCAATCCGTCTGACTAGATGGTTAACCACACGATTGAGCGCCCACTCGGTGCCCAGGATAAGGTGGGCTAGCAGGAATAGCATAGCAAGGGCTATGGTTACTACATAGGTTATCTGACGTTTGCGGCTCATCGTCTTGAAGGGGTCTTCATTAAGAACCTAAAACAGGTGGCCTATCCCGAAGTATACACGACCCAAGTCGGTGTCGCTCGGACCTGTTATGTTACGTGCATAGTCCAGTCTGAAAGGCCCTATGGGTGTTTCCAGGCGGAGTCCTACACCTGCACCCGTCTGCAGATCAGCAAATTTGATGTCACTCTTGTTCCTCCAGGCATTACCCATGTCCACAAAATATGCCAGGCCGATATACCTTCCATAGATCTTGAACACGGGAAAACGCATTTCGGCATTGGATGTTATGAGGTAGTTGCCTCCTTCTGTCAAATCCTGCTCCCGATAGCCCCTGATGGCGTCAGTCCCCCTGAGGGCAAATCTCTCTTCAAATGGTGTGACCCTGCCACCAAATGACTCTATGAGTCCGCCGCGCGCCCTGAGTGCAAAGACGATACTTCTCAGGGGGTTGTAAAACGCGCTGGCGTCTGCGATGAATCGGTAGAAGTAGTTGTCCCCTCCAAGCAAACCACCCGCGTATTCAGTTGCGAACGAACTGAAGGTTCCATTTCTTGGATCAAAAATGTTGTTTCTGTAATCCCTTGAGACTGACAAACGGACGCTATTAGTAACGGCCTCTGGCCTAGTATCACTCTCCTTGAAGATTTCCACTGATGCAGTTTTGAACTTGTATTCAGCAAAGGCCTCGATATGTTTTCCCATGTACCGGCCCATTCTTAAGTGACCTCCGGTTTCGATTATATGGTACGATTCTAATAGTACTCTGTGATGAAACAGATGAAGCTGGCCCTGAAATAAAGAGTTGAAGAGGTAGGGTTCACGGTGGGTGATGCCAAATCTCTCTTCGTGTTCATTCTCTGAAGGGTATGGATTCAAAGAATATGACGATTCCAGTTTCAGTTTCTGCCCATTATTCAGGAGATTATCGTGTCCCCAGTTGAGATAGACAGATATCCAATCCGGCGACCGAAAGCCCCCGCCGAAGGCAACCCACCTCGGTTTGCCTTCGACCACACTAAACACCAGGTCCACTATCTCCTTCTTTTCCTCCGCACCAACTACGTCGAACCTGACGTCTTTGAACAGCCCTGTTCCATATATCCTTCTCTGGCTCTCGTAAGCCTTTCCGGGATTGAATATCTCTCCGGGTTTGATTACGATCTCCCTTTCAATAATTTCTCTCCTGACAGACTTGTCGCCACTTATACTGACAGTGCCCACCTTGACCTGGTTCCCTTCGTCTATCTCAAAAATCAATAGCCTGGAATATCTCAGGTTGGGCGATGTCTCCAATCTGTGGTCGATCTTGCAGTATACGTACCCCTCTCTTGCATAGAACTCGCGCATCCTGAATTCTGAGTAATATATGAGGGCATTTTTCAGAACTTGGCCGGTTCTCATAGTAAGCAAACCCTTCAGTTTCCTCGCGTCAATCTTCTCTGCTCCCTCTATTACTATGCTGGAAATCGTGTAGGGGCTTCCCTCTTGTATGATGTAGGTATAGGTTATCAGGCGCTCGCGTTTAGGATCGGGAATTCTTTTTGTCTGCACCAATCTCGCATCGAGATATCCGTTCTGTCTATAGAATGCGATCACATTTTCAACATCGCGCACAAGCTGGAAGGAATCCTCCGGCTGACCGACCTTTAACCTCATCTGGTCTCTCAACGTGCTGGCCTTAAAGGACCTGTTCCCCTCAAATAGAATGCTGCGAACGATGGTCTCTTCTTCCTGGCCTAAGCAAAAGGAAGGGAGAAGTGCCAGGAACATCACAATAATAATTGAGCCGGCTAGTTTGGAGAGCCGGTCAGAGGTTTCCAAAGATTTGTAGTTCATATGTTTAGCCCTATTGATTATAGTGTTGCATTCATACAATGTCAACATCAGAGCACCTATTCGACGATATGATGGGATATGGTGTCAATTGGCGCTTGCATCTTCATGCTTGACAATCGGGGCAAAAGGTGGTATACATAGAGGACGCAAAATAATAACAATACAATCTGGAGGTAAACATGCCTAGAAGGGCAGCCTCAGCCCTCGGCTTCCTTTTGGCCTTTGCCTTTTTTAATTTGTGCTTCTCTGCGGAGCTTTTTATCGGCTCAGAGGACGTGCCGTTCGAGTTAGGGACTTATGCCGAATACACACAGAATGCGGATATGTTCTTCTGGACACAGTTTGACTCAACTGCGACTATGTGGGATCTGACTGTCTATCCCGGCGAGCAGACGGCCACCGTTCGGCTTCTTGACCCCAGTCAGGGTAATCCCCCTGCGCCCGACACTTTTCCTTCTGCGGAGCTTGTTGAGCTAGACACACTGGGTGACGGGAGTGAGGCCTAGACCTATATGTCGAAAGAAACATTCTACCTGTATGTGCAGGGGATAGATTTCGTGGTCACACCATTCAGATTCATCGGCAACTATCAGCCGGACGCCCGGGTTTACTTCTTCCCTATTTTCTATGGTAGCGGATGGATAACCTCCTGGACCTGGACGTATGACGTTGGTATCCCATACACCGCAAATGAGATGCACCTGAAACAGGTTGTGGCCAAGGGATGGGTGAAGACGGAAATAACAGGCGGCCAGTACTGGCCTTGCCTGGTCATCAGAGACAATTATACTTTCAGTGACAACTTCGGGACCAACGACCTAAGGTGGCTCTATGAATGGGTCGTTGCTGGAAGATTTGCCGGAGGAAACGGTATAGCGGCTGCCTTGAGTCCAAACGGTGCGAGCAAGGACTTTATTGTTGTGGACAAGATGCTGCGCATGAAATCACTGAATGTTCCGGGCTGGGACCTCACCTGTCCCGTGTTCGACAGCACGACCGTGTGGACTGATACGTCCTTTGCGGGGCCGTACCCGGTCTCAAGTATCATAACCGATCCAGGTGGAATAGGTGGCGACTCGTTATTCTACATGGTGGACTCTGGAAGCTTCACAGGAGTTGGTCACGACAGCCTCTGGGGAGACAAGTACTACTTCACCATCCCGGAGGTCGCGAGCTCGTGCACCATCTCCTACTATCTGTGGGCAGAGGATTCGTTCAGTGTGGTCAATAGTATCGATATATGGACCACAGATCCGGAAGCCGCGCCCGAGAATAATCTGATCACGTTTGTTGTTACATTGACAGCAGTTGAAGAGAAATGGACCAGGCGCGTCGAGCAGGAAGCTCTTCGGGTTTTTCCGAATCCATTCTCGTCATCGGTGCGTATCGATGCCGGCGTCGCCTGGGACGGTGGTCCTGCACGGATAAATATATTTGATCAGGCGGGTCGCCTCGTACGCACATTCAACCTGGCTGAGTCCCCGGAGAATAGCCGGGGAACAACAGTTCACCTTTCCTGGACCGGTACCGATGAACTTAATCGATCAGTGCCATCCGGGATGTATTTCGTCACGCTTGAGCAGCCATCCAGCCCGATTACCACTCACGCCACCAAGCTGGTCAAGATTCGATAGGGAGGACCTTAATCAATGAAGCGTGCCATATTTTCCATCCTTCTCGTTCTGGTTGCATGTTCTCTTCCAGCAGACGAGATTTACGAGGGAGCAGGGTTGAGCGGTATGGTCTTTTTGAAGATTGGAGTCGGGCCACGCGCCAGCGGACTGGCCGGTGCATACAGCGCAGTGGCAGACAACAGTATGGCCGTTTTCTGGAACCCTGCTGGCCTGGCGGGCTTGAAGGGAACCGACATGGGTTTCGCGCACAACCAATACGTGGAAGGGATGAGATATGACGTTGCGTCCCTGGCCATGGGTACAAGAATTGGCACTTTTGGCTTGGGAATGGGGGCTCTTTATGCAGACGATCTTGAGCTCCGCGAAAAGCCCGGAGAGCCCGAGGGTCTATTCAGATATTACGACTATGTTCTGAGTCTCTCCTACGCTCGAAAGATGAGCTCTGAATCGGATGTAGGCTTCACTGCAAAAGCGCTCCAGGAGAGAATCTATATATACAGCGCAAGCGGGTTTGCGTTCGACTTTGGAGTTGCTTTCAGGCCAACGGAGCTGAGAGGCCTGACTCTCACCGGGACTCTTTTGAATCTGGGGCCGAAGGTGAAGTTTCGCGAGGAGGGCTTCAAGCTCCCTTTGACCACAAGGGTGGGTGCAGCCTACAGGGTGCCCAGGCAGTTCATTGATGGTAGATGGCTCTTATCTTTCGAAGGGTCAAAACCGATAGACGCATATTATGTGTACAGCGGCGGAGTAGAATACACATACAAAAATGCTCTTGCAATAAGAGGCGGCTACAAGTATGGTCACGATACGGAAAGTCTCTCTTTTGGAGCTGGATTTACGTTTGCGCAGATGCGCCTGAATTATTCCTATACGCCCTGGAGTTATGACTTTGGGGCGGAACACTGGATATCCGTCGGAGTAAGCCTGGACTGAAACAACTGGAGGAAGAGTTGGCAGGAGTTTGTCTTGACTTTGAGCGCCCGATCCTAGAACTGGAAAAGAAGATAGCTGAGCTGAAGGGGCTTGCCTCGGCAGAGAAGCTCCAGGTGGACGATGAAATCAAGAGGCTTGAAAGGAAAGCAGAGAAACTGACCAAAGAGATCTATTCCAAACTAAGCAGGTGGCAGAGAGTTCAACTAGCCAGACATCCGAGCAGACCATATACTCTCGACTTTATCAAACACATGGCTGATGATTTCATTGAACTACACGGCGATAGACTTTATGCAGATGACGCCGCCATAGTGGCGGGACTTGCCAGGATAGGCGAAAGGCAGATGGTTGTGATAGGACACGAGAAGGGCAGAACAACGAAGGAGAAGATTGAGCGCAACTTCGGCATGGCCCATCCGGATGGATTCCGAAAAGCACTTCGCGTTATGCAGATGGCCACCAAGTTCAAGATGCCGATCGTAACTTTCATTGACTCCAGTGGAGCATATCCCGGTATAGGAGCTGAGGAAAGGGGAATCTCAGAATCGATTGCCAGGAACATGAAGGAGATGGCACTTCTGCCTGTCCCCATAATTTGTGTGATCACGGGAGAGGGGATGAGTGGTGGGGCGATTGCGATTGCGCTGGGTGACCGTGTGCTGATAATGGAGAATGCAGTCTACTCAACGATCACCCCTGAAGGGTGCGCCTCAATACTCTGGAGAGATTCATCCAAAGCGCCACAGGCGGCAGAGAGCTTGAAGGTGAGCGCAAAAGACTTGATACAGCTGGGCGTTGTTGATGAGATAATCGAGGAGCCGCTGGGTGGTGCGCACAGAAACCACAAGGAAGCGGCAGAGAATGTGAAATCCGCAATACTCAGGCATCTGGCAGAGCTTGACAAACTCCCATCAGAAGAGCTCACTCAGATGAGAATAGACAAGTTCGCCAGGATTGGTGTCTCAAGCTGATGGAATGAGGCAGTCCTTCCTTTTTGCGCTGCTGGTTGGTGTCACGCTATTCCCCGCGACAAGAGCATGTTCACAACAGCTGCTTCTGGCAATAGAGAAGACCACTTTAGAACGCGCGCAAGACTATCTGGCAAATGACTTCTATCTCTATGCTATTCTCGAGAGGGACTGTCTGATAGGGACCTCATCAGGTGGGACCGCAGTTCTCAGTTCTGGCCACATCCCATATGATGTGATTCTAAGGGACATGAAACCCGGTGCCTGCTATTTGGCTACGGTTCCCCCTCATGTGTACGGTTTGGACCTCAGTTCTCTAGACAATATCCTTTACGGAAATGAAAACCTGGTTGTTGTAGAAGCGAGTCGACAACAGGCAGAAATCCTGAGGAGGAGTGGGTTCGAGTTAGTAAGCCTAATGCCCCTTGCCATTAAAGAGAAGGCTTCAATTCACAGAGGGGATTTGATACTGAGAAAGAGGAGTTCAGATGGGCTCATAGAAGAACTGGTTAGAGAAGTCTCTTCGGACTCAATAGAGTCTCATGTTCGCGCTCTGACCGGCTTTATGACCAGATACTCATATGCCGACTCTTGCTCCTCAGCAGGCCAGTGGATCTACGATAAGTTCCAGAGCTTCGGAGTGGACGCTTCTTTTCATTACTACGATTGGGATGGGAATCATTGGCGAAACGTTGTCGGCACGATTCCCGGCAGGACCGACTCCACGGTGATTGCGATCATATGTGGACACTTTGATTCGATATCAGAGGATCCCTGGAATCTAGCTCCTGGTGCTGAAGATAATGGGAGCGGCACGGCGACAGTCATAGAAGCAGCAAGAGTCCTGAGCAAAGAGGATCATGAGTATACATTGAGGTTCATATGCTTTTCTGGAGAGGAACAGGGGCTCAGAGGGAGCTATTACTATGTGACAGAAGCATTCCTCCGTGGGGATAATATAATTGCAGCAATGAATTTTGATATGGTTGGATATACTGACGATTTTCATTACGACCTCTCAGCTCGCTATGATTCAAATTCTATCTGGTTGGGAAACATGATGACGGCCGCTTCAAGGTTTTCTAAACTCGAGCTCTATCCCTCTCATTATTCTTCGCCGAGCAGCGACCACTGGTATTTCCAGCAGTATGGTTATCCTGCAACTTTTTCTGTTCACATAAGCAGGACACACGGTTACCCCTTCTACCATTCTATATATGACACCGCCGGAAATCTGAATCCAGATTTTCTTGCGGAAGTTACGAAAATGGGAGTCGCATCCATGGCAATGCTCGGGAATGGATATCCGGAACCGCCACTTCCTCCAGAGGCTGTTTCTGCAACAGACGCCGGTGTAGGAGGGGAAGTTCAGGTGGACTGGACGCCAAGCCTGACACCAGGCGTTTTGGGCTACAATGTCTATTATGGATTATCACCCAGAAGATATGAGGGGTCAGTCTTTGCCGGAGATACAACAAGCTTGTGCTTGAGTGGGTTGCGGAACGATACGCTCCATTTCTTCTCCGTTACGGCCATTGACAACAACGCCGAGGGCGGGTATTCAAGAGAAGCGACAGCAGTACCACGATTGGTCCCTCGCCCTCCTCAATCGTTGAGTCTGATACCTACCTATCTGGGTATGGACCTATCTTGGGCGCCCAACACGGAACTGGACCTTGCCGGCTACAACGTTTACAGAAGCGAAAATCCTGGGGGCCCATATCAGTCGGTCAATCCCATGCTTATTACTGATACCACTTACAGTGACAGCGGTCTCGTTTCTGGGCAGATGTACTATTACGTTGCCACGGCTGTGGATACGACAGATTTGGAAAGCGGATATTCCGAAGAGAAAGCTGGGCTGCCGCTGTCATTTGACCACGGCATCCTGCTGGTCGATGAAACCAGGAACGGTTCAACGGGAATTCTCGTACCGGACTCCCTTCAAGATAGGTTCTACGCGCAGATCCTCTCAGGGTATAAATTCGACTCGTGGGATTGTGACTCCAGTGGGCTGCCGGCGATTTCGACGATGGGATCGTACTCAACAGTGATCTGGCGAGCGGAGGATATCTACGATCAATATCTTTCCGAGCAGGCTGAGGATCTGGCATACTATCTTTCGCAGGGCGGGAAGCTGTGGTTGATAGGGTGGAAGACGATAGAAGTACTAATGACACAAGGAGAGTATCCGTTCACATTCATTCTTGGCGATTGGCCCTATGATTACCTTCATCTTTCTTCAAGCGACAATACTGGGCCTGTCGGGC
>SOJN01000150.1 GCA_004376575.1 candidate division TA06 bacterium
CCCTCCGAAGCCACGAAGGGCGAAGGAGGGTGTGATAATCTGTGGTTACAGGAATTCGACGGTCACCGCATGGGGTCTGACCCCAAATCGTTGGTTGGGCTTCAGTAATTCGTAGTTTGCAGTTAGAAGTTTGGCGCCTCTTCCAAGATCTTTTCCACAGCCTCAAAGACCTCTTCTGACCCGATTTCCTCCATACATCTGAAGTGGCCCTCAGGACACCTGACAGTCCCATGAAGACTGCAAGGCCTGCAATACAGGTCCCTCGAGATTGCTATGCCCCCTCCTCCGTATGGCGCAAACCCGAACTCTTCAATGGTCGGGCCAAAAATGATAGCTGCTCGAGTTCTTACTGCAGCTGCAATGTGGGCAGGGGCAGAATCGTTTGAGACGACCGCATCACATCTCGAAAGAAGGGCAGAAAGTCTTCCGATGTCTGTCTGTCCAATTGCGTTTATCACCTGCGCGCTCCCCTCCAGCACTTTATTGCCCACCTCAGCGTCAGCTTCATCCCCGACCATCACCACCGATAAATTCTTACTTGAGATGAGTTCATTGGCGATTTCTGCAAACTTCTGAGCCGGCCACATTTTTGTCTTTCTCCTCGCACCGGGCGCTATGCCCACAACCAAGCCCCCAGAGTAGTCATTTTCCAACAAGAATCCGTCAGCCCACACAATATCGTCAACATCCGGGCGCATAGCAGGCGCGGCGCCAGAAGTATCAACTCCCATCAGTTTTACTGCATCAAGATACCTATCCACCACGTGCAACCCTGGAGGTTTGCTTTTTCTAAGCAAAGCAAGCCTTCTGGAAACATGGTTCTTCTTGTACGTTATAACTCTTTTCGCGCCAGAAAGAACAGTAAGTGACCGCGACCTCGCATTCGAGTGAAGGTCAATAAGAACATCGAAGTCCTCTTTTCTCAACCCAAAGGCCAGGGCCTTGAAACTCTCGCCCTCCTTCCACTCAATAACCCTGCTCAGATAGGAGTTGTTCTTGAGAACACCCGCATATTGAGACCTGACAATGAACACAATTTCAGAGCGAGGGTAGGTCTGCCTGAGAACTTTCAGAACGGCGGTTGCCAGAACAACGTCTCCAAGAGAACTGAGTCTTATTATCCCGATCTTCACTGGAGCAAACCCATGACCGCAGAGTAGACTTCCTCAACCTTGATTGAGTTCACATCCATGTCTCCTGACCTGACTGCAATCACATGAGAACCCTTTGGCTTCCAAACATCCGGGTTTGTCTTTCCATAAATTCCTACAGCTTTTGTCCCCACTGAGGCAGCAACATGGAAAAGACCCGTATCGTTACCCACATAAACCTGGACATGCTTGAATATGGCCGCAAGAAGCTTTAGCTTCGTGGCTTTACAGATGATCGGTTCTGCTTTCATCTGCCTTGCAACATCTTCTCCCCAGCTCTCTCCTCTTCCCACAATCATGACAATTCTTGCATTTGGAAGCAAGGAGAGCCTGTCCCCCAGCTCTGAATACCTCTCCAGAGGCCACCTGGCATAATCACGTGCACCACCGGGATGAATCGCGAAGAGCTTATCATCTCTCTTAACGCCCCAGCTCTCTAAGGCACTGGCTGCCTCATCTTCCCACTCGCGGCCGACATACATCCGTTCTTTCACTTCCCCGATCGAGACCCCCAGGGGTTCTGCAATTGAGAGATACATTTCGGACATTTGCATTCTTTCTCGGGGAATAGAGACTTCAATATTGTAGAACGCGTTCTTTTTGACGCGAGGAAAGGTGGGTTCTGTCGGACCGATTCTGTATCTTGCCCTGCCCAGGAGGGTGACCATATCACTGGTGAAAGAATGTGATATGGTATTGAACACAATTGCAAGGTCAAATCCAAGAACCAGGCAGCGCGCAGCACATGCCAGATCTCTTACGCGCCAGTTGCCTAATCTCCTGTGGATGACAAGGACATCATCTACCAGAGGATCTTCGAGCACGACATCCTTTGTGTAGCCGCGGGTGCAGACAGCTATATATGCATTCGGGAACCTATTCCTGACCGCGGGTAAAACCGGACTAAACAAAAGAAGGTCGCCAAGCTGATCATGCTGCTTGACGAGTAGTATCCTTTTGACGGAGTCTATGTTTATGTCTCTGAAGTCTAGCTTATAGCCCGAGGAGAGACCACCAATAGCCCTGATGGCAATCTCTTTCAGTCTCCTCTCAAGTGCCCTCACACATTTTCCCCGAAGATCTCTTATGGAGTCAGGCCTAGCGCCAGATCGACTCTTGCCCTCAACTCATCAACTGCCACTGTGCCTATCACCTCATCAACAACTCTTCCATCCTTGAACAAAAGGATGGCTGGAATGCTGGTAATCCTGTGTCTTGTAGCTGCCATCTGGCTCTCTTGGACGTCAGCCTTGGCCACCTTCAGTCTGCCGCCGTACTCGGAAGCCAGTTCATCAATCAAAGGAGCAATTGCCTTACAAGGACTGCACCAAGGAGCCCAGAAATCTACCATGACCGGCAGATTCGACCTGAGCACCTCTTCTTCGAAGTTCTCGTCTGTGACTACTACTGCCTTCCCCATCCCCACCCTCCTTTAGCGAGCACTCCACCTCATCAAATCATTGAAGGTCACATATATCATGGCCATAACAAGGAGAATAAAACCTACCTGAGCAAAGATGAGCCTGGAAACTTTTGAAAGAGGCTTTCTCCTCACTCTCTCGAACGCGAGAAAAACAAGCTGTCCACCGTCAAGAGGCGGAAGCGGAAAAAGATTCAGTATGAAGAGATTCACCGAGAGAAAACCGAAAAAGTTGAAGAAGAATTCAGGGCCCCATCTCAACGACTCACCAGCAAGTTGAGCGATTGCTGCAGGTCCTCCTATCAGACTTGGGGAGACTCTCCGTGTGAACAAGTCAAACACAAAAAGAGCAATTCTCTTGAGAGTGAACCACGTTCTGAACGACCCCTCCACAATGGAACCCACGAGCGACATTCTCTGTCTTCCGAAAGGCATGAGAATCCCGATAAGGCCAACCTTTTCCGCCTTGTTCCCTGAAGCAATAATCTGAGACTTGGGCACAACCTCAGCACTCATCTCCTGGCCTTCTCTAAGCCACTCAATTACAATCTTTTTCCCAGGGCTAGCGTGGATTGCAACTACCATCTCGTCCCACCTACTAACATACTTTCCGTCGACTGAAGTCAGGATGTCTCCCGGCCTGAGGCCCGCTCTGTATGCCGGGCCTTCCTTCATCACATCGCCCACTTCCGTCCCTATGGCTGGCTCCAGACCCAACGCCCATCCGCCAAATGTATCATTGTATACAGGCGCTGCCCTGAGAAGATACTTCTTGCCCTGTCTCATTACGCGTAGCTCAAGAGGGCGGCCTTTTGACTCCTGAACTGCTTTCTCAATATCACCCCAGTGCGCCACCGCCTCCCCTGATACTGAAATCACACTATCACCAATGACAATGCCTGCTGTTGCTGCTGGCGAGTCTGGATAAACCTTTCCAACAGTTGTTGTCTTTATGACACCGATGCCAAAAGTATAAATGACTGCACAGAATATCAGGAACGCAAAGAGCAGATTGAACAAAGGCCCAGAAACCATTATCAGGCTTCGCTTCCAGATGCCCATATCAACGAAGGAATTATCAATACCTTCGCTTTCTTCCATCCCCGCGAACTTCACATATCCACCGAATGGGATCCATGAGAGACAGTATTCGGTGTTGTTTCTTGTTATGGCGAACATCTTGGGGCCGAGGCCAATAGAAAACTTCAGTACTCTCGCCCCAAGAAGTTTGCCCACCAGAAAATGGCCAAATTCGTGGATCAATACAGATAGTGAGAGTGCTACTGCTGCTGCGAGGATAGTCAGTATCATGGGGTATTACCCTAACAGGTCAGGTGGAGTGCTGCTGCAACCTTCTTCTCTCCAAGAAGACGGTTGTACTTGTTACACACAGATTCCGTCTTATCAACAATCAGCTCAACTCCCAGCGAGCTTACGTGGTTACGGGTGGCCTGTGGAACCGACATTAATCCCGAGGCACCTGTGCCAACGACAAGAACCTCAGGGCCTTCTCTCAAAACTTCCTTGAGGTCTTCTACGTTCAACACATGCCCCTCACGTCGCCACCAACTCCTGACAGACCCATCCTGCAAAATGAGTATGTCGCTCGTATGTTTCTCTCCAACGACCACGACTTCACCAAATCGGTATGAATCGATCAATGTTAATCGGTCACCAGAAAAATCTTGTCCCCACCTCTACACCGGTCATCAACCTTGATCCCGATTGAGTCGCCGGCCTTCACAACCTCCACTTGTTCATGCTCGATCTGCATTGAATCAATCTTCAGAGTAAGGTCCGTGGTGTGTCCGACAATGTGGATTGTGTCGCCAACTTTCAGCTCTCCAGAAGCAATCTCAATACCGGCAACGCCAATCTTCGCAAAATAGTCACTGACACGGCCAATTTCTGTTTCAGCCAATTGTTCCTCCTTTCTCCGCACCCGCGAACACGAATTTTAGAACGACTCCCATCCCCAAGTCAAGACTTTTCCGAAAAAGACCCCACCATCACTCCCCTACCCACCGCACCCTCGAAATTCCCCCAGCTTCCCACTACTCCTTCGAAATTCCACCCAATCCCCTCCCTACACCTTGGAAATTCCCGTCAGCCCACCCCTACACCTTCGAAATTCACTCATCCCAAAATAAGCACGCCACCGGACCAGAGCAACAAGCCAAAGTGTCATTGCGAGGAGGCCTTCACTCTGTGAAGGCCGACGCGGCAATCTCCAAGACATCAACAACAACGAGATTGCTTCTGCTCGCTTCGCGAGCATCGCAATGACAGGTTTTGCTTGGCTCTGAGAGGGTTGGGCCTCCTGTAATCAGGATCTTCGACAATTTGCGATGTGAAGTGTTCACCCGCAGGCAGGACTGCATAGCCCGGGGTTACGGCTGCTGCTCTTCTGGGATGCGCCGAATCGATGCTACCACATTTTCAATGCTCTTCACAGCGCTTGAATCCTGCTTGACCTTGACAAGTAGTGTGACCATTGCCTTTCCATCAGTTAGCTCGTACTGATAGCGCCAGTCTTCTTCGCCTGTCTTTTCCCACCCATAACCCTCCATGAAAGGTGTACGAATATGAGCAAGTTCCTTGAAAGGCCCTTGGAGAATCATAGCCTTCCCAAAGAGACGCACAGGACTCCATTTTGCATTCAACCACTTTTCAGTGATGCGGGAATGATGCGAAACCATTGTGCTGTCGCTATTGATTACAACAAGAACGAAAATCGAGTCCCATTTGAGGCTACAAAGAGCATGCTCGCCAGAATGTGCTACCGGCACGACGGTCGCCCCTGCGGGCACGACAAAGGAGAGACCAGCATAGCTCACAGTATCCTCCTTAGGGAATACAGCCGAATCGGATTTCAGGGTCTTCTCAAAAGGAACAGCCAATATGTCTATGTGGGGACCGAACAGGATAGCTATTCCCTTCCTGTATGCCAGGGGAAGCAAGGCACCCAACACTAGAGCAACAATACCAGCAATTATCAGCGCCCTTTTCACAATAACTCCCCCAACAGTATGCAGCCGGACTCAGGAATCGTCCAGATCTTTATTGTTTCGGCATCTGGAACTTGATGTCGGTCTGTCCTGCAACATTCCACTCCTCTTCCCCATCCTTTCTTTTCCAGGACACTTTTCCTGTAACTTTGAGCCAATTGACTGGACGAAAGCCAGCCAAGCCGTAGCCCATCGCACCTGTGCCGTTCACTACCACATTCCTCATCACCCCGGGCAGATCACTCTCATACTGGTAAAGCCTCGCATCCCAGGAATCCGTGTCAAAGACAGAAACTCTCCCTTTCAAGCTGACCGTAGCCACCGGTTTGAGAACAACTTCCCAGTACAGGAGCGAACCTGCATCTACAGTCGACTCCTCTTCAAGATGCGCTCTGACAGTTTCAAACCTTGCTATCAGGGTCGCCTTCTTTGAAGCCTTGAATTCCCCTTGGAGTCTGAACCCCCTCCTATCCTTGAAAAAGGCTTCTTCACCATAGGCAGATTTATCTCTCCCCTTCATATACACGCGCCCTTTGAACTTCAGCCTTTTGTGCACCTTGTGTTCGATTTGTAGTCTGAAGTCTCTTCCACTGGAACTGTACACACTCCCATAGCTTGGGCCGAGCTTTCTGAAAAGATCCATATACCCTGAGATCTTTGTTCGCTTGCCCAGCTTGTAGCCAACCTCCAGGTACCCACCCTCTTCGTTATCATCATCAGAGTCACTGAAACCAGCTGAATGTGGGCTGTAGAAATCCTCATCGTAGTGTCTGAGGAGAAGACCGGCATTTACCCTCTTCTCCTTGTACGAAAGACCAACAACATAACCCTCGCCCAACGATACAGACTTCGCAAATTCGCCGAAAAACTCAGTAAAGCCGAGCCCAACCTCAAAATCGGCTCCAACAACTCCAAAGGATTGGCCTGAAAATGTGTAGTAGTTGGTTGTCCTCTCAGCGATCGCAGGTTCGTACCTGCCAGAGTAGCCACTCATTCCCAACCGAAACCAACTGGTTGAAAACCGAGCTCTTCCTCCGAATATAGTCTCTCTCAGCCTATCGATTTTTCCAACTTCGTTCTCTGTCCTGTGAAGCCCATCATTGTATATGCTTCTTACCAGGCCCTCTTCGTTGATGGACGCATCCAGCTTTGCATCTGATACAAATCCGTGGATAACAAAATTCTTGAACCTGAATGTTGTGGCACCACCTCGAAGCAGACCCGCCTCGACCGTCGACCTGTTTGGTACTAAGCCCCTCTCTGAGCCCTTGGTAATTCCGGAGCCCTTTATTATGAACCTCGATGGACTGAAGACAAGTCCCTCCCCAAAATCGAGGGAGTAGTCTCCAAAGACTGAAGAGGCGAAGGGGCCCAAGTCTTTAACTTGTCCGCAGAAACTGAAAAAGTCCAGAAACTTTTCCTCATACGGATCCTTCTCAGCCAAAGCGGAGATCGAGATTTTCTCAGCAATATCCACAATCGCCCTGTTGTATATCCGCCTGGAGCTTCCGAGATGGAGATCCTCTTTTGGATGCTCATCTGCTACCCTGTTTCTGACTTGATAACGCCTCGTTATCGGAGTCCTGACCTTTCGCACACTCAGGTAAGGCAGGACTTTTTCGATCACCAACGCCGAAAAACCTTTCACATGGATGAGCTCGGACACATCCTTAAACAAGGTTTCCTTTTTCCTGTATTCAACAATGTTTTTCGCCATTGTGGGAGTTATCCACGGGATTTCTATTAGTTCTTCATGTGTCGCCCTGTTCAGATCCAAAGGATTCGCTCTCAATTCCTCAAGTCTTTCAAATAATTCAGGTGACTCTTTCACATCCGATGTAGCTTCAAATGTCTCTTCCAGCTCGGTCTGACCACCGCACGGTGACCATATCAAAAAGGAAAGGGCCAGGACGCCAAACCTAGTCACAAGAGACAAGTTCTTTACAATAGAGTAACGCGACAATAGTCTTTCCATCCTTTATCTTGCCCTTTTTAATGAGACCCAAAGCTTCCTGTACAGAGATCTCCATCAAACGGATGTTCTCATCAAAGTCGGGCTTGCTTTCTGTCTTTCTCAGCCCTCTGGCGATGTAGAGGTACAGTTTCTCCGAGGTGTACCCTGGAGTAGTGAAGAATGTGAGCACTCTCTCCATCGTATCCGCAAGATACCCGGTCTCCTCAAGGAGTTCGCGCCTGGCTGTGTCATCTGGATCCTCACCTTCTTCAAGCCTCCCCGCTGGTATCTCAATCAGGATTTCTTCAGCCGGATATCTATACTGTTCTTCAAGAACTATCCTTCCGTCGTCCAACAACGGCACGAGCCCCACGGCACCATTGTGTCTCACTACTTCTCTGCTCGTCTTCCTTCCGGAGGGCAGTTCTACCTCATCAACCAGTACGTCGAATACCCTGCCACTGTACACTGTTTTTGAACTCAGTTTTTTTTCCTTCATCTGGTTCACCTCCTATCAATTCCATAGCCCAGAGTCAACCCGTGGGTCAATCCCAATGGATGGTGCATCCTCACAGAATAGTCTACTGATAATCGAGCTAGAATCAAACCAAACCCGGCAGAAAATATCGAGGGGTCTGTAGAAAGACCGGAACGAACAGAAAAATGAGGATAAATGACAAGCTCCTGCCCCAGCGAAAGATTCAATCCCGCTCTACCCTCCTTGCTAACATCAATACAGAGTACAAACCTGTCCGCCAGAAACATTGCGCTCCCAACCTTGATGACTGTCGGGAGTTCTTCGCCAGAAGACCCTAGAGCCGGAAGGTTAATGTTTTTGCCCGTAGCCGAAATGGTAAGCCTCTCATCGACGACACCAAGAACACCTGCATCCAATCCAAATGTGGCATCCGACCCATAACCCATTATGGAAAGCGCCATCCCCTTTGCTGAAACTCCGAACGACATACCATGCATGTAGAAACCACAGCCCAGACCCAGAATCGATTCTCTGTACACCTTGTTCCCGAAGCTACTCGCGTAAGCGCCAAAACGGCCAATGTTAACCTCACCACAAACGAATGTCAGGTCGGGTTCACCAAATAGTTCTGTAGCAAATGTGGCCACAGAGACTCCACTGTTCAGGCCCAGAGTTGATGGATTGGTGCACAAACTGAAAGCGTCCAACAGTGCGCTCGTAGCATTGCCCATGGCATGCGCCCTGGCGCCCACAGGTATATCCTCAAACGCAGCATAGCAGGTGACACCAAGAGAAACAAAGAGGCTTATACATACAATTTTTTGAATCACGCCCGCAAAGGTGAGACCCTGATCATTTTTGAACCTATAAAGGGAGAACAGCTCAGAACCACTCTCCTCGATCAAAGATGGAGTGGCAAACGCCGAGGCTACTGCTCATGTCTTGGGGCCAGGCGTCACTCCAGAGGAACAATAGAAAGATGGACCTTTCCCAAATACGCTTTCTTCAAATTGTATACCCACTGTGCCCTGTATCCAGCGTTTATTCTGTGTCTTTTGATTAGACCCATGTACCAGAGTACAAGTTCGCCCGACTCCTCGTTGACCGAGGCGCCTTTGTACTCGAAATTGACAAAGCTTGCCCCGCTCTTCTCTTTGGGGTACAGATGCACACAGACTTCGTTCATGATTTGTGAATGCTTCTCAATTCTCTTTCTCTGGGCAACTATTTGTCTATCATAGTCTGAAGGTGAGTAAAGCATACTGCTCTTCTGCGGGTACTTTCCAGCGTGCGCCATCGAATAGTCGCCACGCTCAACCATTCTCAAAACGTCACTGTATGGGGAACAGCACAGAAGAAGTGCAAATGAAATGCAGATGAAGGTCAAAAGAAGCCTGTTCACTCTTCTTTAGAACCTTCCTCTGTTACTTCTTTCTTGCCATACTTCTTCATGAACTTCTCAACTCTTCCAGCAGTGTCCACAAACTTTTGCTTGCCGGTGAAAAAGGGATGGCAGGCAGAACATATCTCCACTCGGAGGTCTTTGACTGTGGAACGGGTCTCGATAACATTTCCGCACGCACATGTTATTGTGGTATCAAAGTATTCTGGATGTATCTTGTCCTTCATGGCATCCTTTCTCCTCTATCAGACGCTCATTGCCTTCAAGAAAACCTTATTGCTTTTGGTCTCATGCATCTTATTGATCAGGAATTCCATCCCTTCTAGTGGGTTCATCTCGTTGAGGAACTTCCTGAGTATCCAAACACGGTTGAGCTCATCCTCAGTAAGTAGTAGCTCTTCCTTCCTGGTGCCTGATTTGTTCAGGTCAATTGCGGGAAATACCCTCCTGTCGGCGAGCTTTCTGTCGAGAACGAGTTCCATATTTCCAGTTCCCTTGAACTCTTCGAATATCACATCGTCCATTCTGGAGCCGGTCTCAATGAGAGCTGTAGCGAGAATGGTGAGACTGCCGCCACTTTCGATATTTCTTGCGGCTCCAAAGAATCTCTTGGGCTTCTGAAGAGCATTGCTGTCCACGCCCCCGGACAGTGTCTTCCCGCTGTGGGGTATCACCACATTGTGGGCTCTGGCAAGACGGGTTATCGAATCGAGAAGAATGACCACATCTCTTTTCTGTTCGACCGCACGCCGCGACTTTTCAAGAACCATTTTCGCCACCTGGACATGGCGCTCGGCAGGTTCATCGAAAGTGGATGAAACGACCTCACCCTTGACATTCCTCTCCATATCAGTCACTTCTTCAGGCCGCTCATCAATCAGGAGAATAACGAGATCTATCTCTGGATGGTTCTCTGTGATGCTGTTGGCAATCTTCTGGAGAAGGATCGTCTTTCCTGCCCTGGGAGGAGAAACTATCAGCCCCCTCTGCCCCTTCCCAACCGGAGTCAGAAGGTCGACTACGCGCATATCCAGGTCCTCATTTTTTGTTTCCAGATGAACGCGCTCTGTGGGATATAGAGGAGTCAGGTTGTCAAACAGTATCCTCTCCTTGGCAACCAGTGGGTTCTCATGGTTGACCGCCTCAACCTTCAGGAGTGCAAAGAATCTCTCACTGTTTTTTGGGGGTCTTATCTGTCCGGAGACCATATCTCCGGTCTTCAAGTCGAACTTTTTTATCTGCGATGGGCTCACATATATGTCATCAGGTCCCGGGAGATAGCTGTAGTCTGGAGACCGCAGGAACCCATACCCATCCTCAAGAACTTCCAGAACACCCTCGCCGAAAATGAGGCCATTTGCCTCAGCCTGGGCCTGTATTATTCTGAAAATTAGCTCTTGCTTGCGTAGGCCGGCGTATCCAGACACACCCAGATCTTTTGATACCGCGTAAAGTTGAGGTATAGTCTTACCTTTGAGCTCGCTAAAGTCCATAACGCACCTTTTGGTTTAGGGGTTTTGTTGGAACTGCTAAAAAGAACTCAGGAAAACCTAGCCCGTTCTCTGTTTATATGGGGAGCCCTCCGAGATTCAAGCAATGAAATGAAGATCGTAGATCCAGCCATGAGATCTACAAAATCAACAGCATATTTTACCCCACGACCAGACATTGTCAAGTGTTTTTTTGAAGGAATGACTACATCAGTTTTGTGCCGTTAATGGTCAGCTCA